>URTH01000024.1 GCA_900550775.1 uncultured Eubacteriales bacterium
ATATATCGGCATTTACCAACTTATGAAAAGATAATCAGAAATTTAGTAAGTTTTTGTAATAAAAAATACGACTTCACTTTATCGGCTGCCGCTCCTCTTTCGCAAAAGGTCACATTCGCGTCGGCTATTCAGTTGCAAGCGCCTTCATAACGCCTTTGGCTCATTACCAACCTTTTGCGAGTGTGCCTGCGGCGCAAACGGTGAATTGTATACTTTAACCGAAAACGATGCTTTGTGTGCCTGTGTTATTTTAAACAGTGAATGTAACGAGGGGTATCGCGATTGTCCATGGAGCATTGTCTGCTCGGACGATGATGTTCTGATTCCGCATACCCTTGCGGTGAATCCCAAAATGCAGGGAAAGGGAATCGGCAAAATTGTTGTAAAGAACATTCTTGCCATTGCGAAATCCGAAAACAAAAAGGCCGTAAGACTGGACGTGCTGGGTGCGTGCAAGGCGGCAGAGCGTCTTTACTTAGGCTGCGGATTTCAGTTTGTTGCGGCCAAAAACATGTATTATGAAGATACGGGCCGGACGGAATATAAAATGTTTGAGTTGAATTTATAACGTTTGGCGTGCGGATGGAACAGATCCTGAGTGAAACAGGGCTTTTGGGATAAAATAATTGAAAAAATACATGCATGTCGGGAGGAAAAGAAAATATGAAAAAACCGTATATCATTTGTCACATGATGATCTCGGTGGACGGTCAGCGGACGGGTGACGGTAGAGCTTGAAATGGCGAAACCGGGAACGTTTCGGGCGGCAGATATAACACCGCTCGGAAAAGAAGCTTTTTCAAAAAAGGCAGACGCCGCGGGCTATGAAATCGTGGTGGACACCTATGGCAAATTGCTCTGGACCGATGCCTATGGGATGGAAAAGCCGTATTTGATTATCACTTGTGAGCAAGTGCCAAAAGAGTATCTAAAGTATCTGGACGAAAAAAATATCTCCTGGATTGCATGCGGAGATGAATGCGTTGATCTTTCCCGTGCCGCAGAAATTCTTTGGGAAGCGTTCAAAGTCGAGAGAATGCGGATTGGTGTCATCGGGAAGTATGCCGGATAAAATATCTTCGTAGTGTCTGACTTTGTTTTTCATATAGTTGACGATGGCTTGGGCTTCGCGCAGGCGTTCGTATGCCTTATCACGTTGTTTCAGGATTATGGTGTACCGCGCTTTCAGTGTATCTTCCGATTCGGGCAGCAGACATAGCCGGCAATATTCCTTGATGTCTTCGATGGATGCGCCGCATCCCTTTAAACAACAGATTCCCTGCATCCAGTTTGCCGATTCATCATCAAACAGCCGACGGTTGCCGCCGTCACGCTTGCAGGGCAGAAGCCCTATATCTGTATAATATGGTATGTTCCGATACGGAGAACATTTCTGCAAATTGTTTGATGGTATATTTCATAAAAAATCCTCCATTTTGAAAAAAAGTATTGACTTCGAGTTACTCGAACTTGGTATAATCATGATAACATAAAGTAATTAAAAATTCAATTGATAAGGAGGTTTAACATGGAATATTTAACGTTGGATCACGGCGTCAAAATGCCGCTTGTCGGATTTGGCACCTTTCAGATCACCGATGGGAAGGAATGTGAAAAGAGCGTTCTTTCCGCAATCAATGCCGGGTACAGACTGATTGACACGGCGCAGGCGTACGGAAATGAGAAGTTTGTCGGCAATGCAGTGAAAAACTGCGGCGTGGCAAGAGATGAATTGTTTATCACGACAAAGCTTTGGTTTCGCAATTACGAAAAGGCCGATGCGGAAAGAACACTGACCGAATCGCTGCAAAAGCTGCGGCTTGATTATGTGGATATGGTACTCTTGCACTGGCCTTACGGTGATGTGTATGCGGCGTGGCGGACGCTGGAGGAATTTTATGAAGCCGGCAAAATCAGAGCAATCGGCATTTCCAACTTTGAGGCGGACAGGATGATTGATTTAATCACCTTCCATAAAATCAAGCCGTGCATCAATCAGATCGAAACGCATCTCTTTTGTCAAAGAAAAAAGGAAAGCGAGTGGCTGAAAAAATATGGCCTGGCGCATCAGGCGTATGCGCCGCTCGGACAGGGACATGCCAACGAGATGTTTGAACATGAAACCGTGAAAGAAATTGCGGCCGGCCACGGAAAAACACCGGCGCAGATCGCCCTTCGTTTTCTTGTGCAAAACGGTATATCGGTGATTCCAAAATCGGTACACACCGATAGAATCCAAGAAAACATCGATATTTTTGATTTTGCTTTGACCGATGAAGAAATGAAAGCCCTCGCGGCGCTTGACGGCGGAAAACCGATGATCGGCAACGCGGAAAACCCCGAAACAACGGAATTTGCAATGACCTGGTAACGAAACACGATGCAGAGAGAGCAGCCGGAAACGGTTGCTTTCTTATCGTTTTTGTGATAAAATGGCTGCAAAGGAAACCGAAACGGATGAAAAAAGAGGAATCGTGCCATGAGCGAGATATTAAAAGCCAGAGAGGCGGATATCGAAAGCATTGAGAAAATTTATGAGAGAATCCATGACGAAGAAGAAAAGGGTACAGTTACAATCGGATGGATCCGCAATGTTTATCCTACGAGAAAGACCGCGGAGGATGCACTGAGGCGCGGTGATTTGTTTGTTATGACGGATCATGAAAAAATCGTTGCGGCGGAAATCATCAACCAAATACAAGTCGATGCATACAAAAACGCACGGTGGGAACACGATGCAGCGGATCAGAAAGTCATGGTGCTGCACAGCCTGGTCGTGGATCCGCTTGAAAAAAGTAAGGGATACGGAAGGAAATTTGTCGCATTTTATGAAAGCTATGCGATGGCGCAGGGATGCAGCGAATTGCGCATGGATACGAATGCGTTAAACACAAGAGCCAGGGCATTGTACCGCATGCATGGATATACAGAAGCCGGAATCGTACCGTGCGTGTTTAACGGCATTCCCGATGTACAGCTGGTATGCCTTGAAAAACATTTGTAAATCCAATCGGCGTCAGCCGGTGCAGGGCTCCGTCAAGGTATCTGAGACAATCCGAAAGGGTTGTCTTTTTTTATTCCTCCGGGTTAGAGACGTTATTTTTCATATATTGATAGGGTGTGGTGCCAAAATAACGTTTAAATGCCGCGATGAAGTTGGAGGTGTCCGAAAAGCCGCATTGCAGCGCAACCGAAGAGATCGGTGTGCGGTTTTGCAGCAGCGTGACGGCAACCGTCAGCCGGCGGATTTTGATATATTCCGATGGAGACATGAGCAGGTACCGCTTAAAGTAACGTTCCAGTGTGTTTACGCTGACAAAGATCGCGGCGGCCAGCATGGACACCGTGATGGGCTCTGCATAGTGTTCGTCAATCATGGCAATCACCTTTTGCAGGTGGTGCGGCAGCTTTTTTGCGGCATTTTCCTTATCGGATGCGGTGTTGTGCTTTAAAATATTTAAAATACAGAAAAAGTGATAATAGCTGTCAGCGAAATCGGATTCCTTGGCGGCAAGCAGTGCCTCAAAATGCTTTTTTAAGGCGTGTACCTTATCATTTGGCAGTACGATCAGATTGTTTTGCCCCTTTTCCCGTTGAAAAAACAGATCCAGGATATCTTCGTTTTCGGCGCAGGAAAAAAGAAGACAAAAATGCTCATGCTCTAGGGTATTGTGATAGATGCAGTGATGATATTCAAGCGGACGGGAAATGATGACATTCCCGGAGGAAATCGGATAGGTGTGTCCCTCCACCATAAACGAGACGTCTCCGCTTAAGTTAAAATAAATTTCGCACCGGGTGTGGATATGGGACAATGGCTCCTTTTCCGGCGGAAAGGCGTGCGGATTGTGATAGGACAGTTCCAGAGAGAATTCGTGGATCGAACCTAAGGTAATCGTATTCGTTGCCATAACAATCTCCAATCTTCCGGCGTATGCGCCCGGATGAAATTATTTGATATTGTAGCATTGATTCTTTCAAAAATCAAGAAGAACGGGACAAGATGAAAAAGGAAACGCTCCAAAAGAGAGGAAATTGTTGAATCCGCTCTATTTTTTTGGTGAAAATTCGGTATTATGACGGAAAAAACTATGATAAAATCATCAAAAAGAGGCCGTGTATAGTCGGCCGTGCGTGTGACCGAATACAAAATACCGGGAGGATAAAAAATGAAAGCATTGGTAAAGGTACAAAAAGGGGACGGATTTGTCGAAATCAGAGAATGTCCAAAACCCGTCCCGAAAGCGGATGAGGTGTTGATTCGGGTCGCTTATACCGGAATTTGCGGCACGGACATTCACATTTTACACGATCAGTTCAGCTACTGGCCGCCGGTGATTCTGGGTCATGAATTTTCCGGCGTGGTAGAGGAGACCGGGCGCGCGGTAACCGGGCTGAAAGCCGGGGATCGGGTTGTCGGTGAACCTCATAACCTGGCGTGCGGCAAATGTTTTTTATGCAGAAACGGAAACATTCAGATTTGCGACAGCAAACGGTCAATCGGATGGGGAATTGACGGCGCTTTTGCGCCCTATTTGGTGATGCCGGAAAAGCTTTTACATAAAGTGAGCGACCGCATATCCCTAAAGGCGGCTGCCATGGCGGAGCCGTGTGCGATTGTGGCACATCAGCTTTTAGAGCGAACCGGCGTACGTCCCGGCGATTATGTCGCGGTGATGGGGATGGGCGCGATTGCGCTGATTGCGGCACAGATGGCAAAGGCTGCCGGCGCGTCCAGGGTCGTAATGTGCGGCTGCGAGAGCGATACCGGTGTGCGGCTTGCGGCGGCAGAGCGCCTTGGGTGCTGCGATCGGTTTATCCATGTGCAAAAAGAGGACGCGGCAGCGGTGATTTATGATGAGACGGGAAACATCGGCGCCGACGTCGTTGTGGAGGCGTCCGGTGCGGAAGCTGCCATCGGTAATGCCATTTTATCCGCACGCAAAACGGGACGGATCTGCGCCATCGGGCTGACGGCAAAGGAGAAGGTCTCGATCCTCTGGAATGTCGCGATGCAAAAGGTGCTTGATATTCAGTTTAATATGAGTTCCAGCTATAACGGCTGGTGCATGGCGCTGAAGATGCTTGAGAGCGGTGTGCTTTCGGTAGAAGAATTGATCCGTGTGATGAAGCTGGAGGAATGGGAGAGCGCGTTTTCAAAATTAGAACGGGGCGAGGCCATCAAGATTCTTTTGGAGTGCTAAAGAGAGCGGAAATTAGCCGAAAGATGCCGGGATTTTGTTTTTTCGGGCGGGCTTAAATTACGAATATCAGGTTATCGTACAAAACGGTTTTTGTTGCGCGATTTTCATATCTGTGTTATAGTACACGCAGATGCGAGGGGCAAAAAAACGAGATCATGCAATCAAATTTTAGGAAAGATGGGTGTGTTTTTAATGAATGAGCGCTTAAATCAATCTGAGTTTCAGGATATTTATGTGCATGGAGACGGGCCGGTTGTGTTCTGCTATCGCAGCGGTATGACAGTCTATGAAGAAGTCTATGCGGACGGAAGGTATATGGCGGCCGGCTGGAATGCGGCAGGGTATACCTTAAATGTGTTGGAATCGTTTCCGACGCGGTTTGCCGGCTACAAGAAGGACGCGGAGGGAAAAGACGTCTTGATCGATACCTTTGCGGACGCGCAGGCCTTTGCGCTTGAGGCGGACGGCGTGTCCTTAGACGGCAGCTTTCAATATATCGGTTTTCACAAAGAAAAGGAAATTATCGAAAATACCGACGCTGCCGTTTTGCACGGCCGTGTCACGCTCCGCAGCAGAATTAAGCCCATTGAGGTGGTGATTCATACCGTCTTGGACGGAACCCCTGTGATGACAAGGTGGATGGAGGTAAAAAATTTATCGGATCAATCGGTCAATATCAGCGCGATTTCACCGATGTGCGGCGGAGTCGAGGTCATCGACCGCTGGAAAAGCTATATGAAAGGCGCGCCCGATCCGTCAAAAATCTATTCCCTGGGGTATATGGATCAATCCCTTTGGGGACATGAGGGATTTTTTAAGTGGCATGATCTGCCGAATGCCATGTACGGCTTTTCCTCCAAATACCGTTATGATCGGTTTCGGCATCCGTTTTTTGTGTTAAAGAACAAACTCCTCGGAACCGTCATGATTGCGCAACTGGGCTGGAGCGGGGGCTATCGGTTTGAATTTTACTCCAATACAGACAGTGACACGGCAAAGCTTTCCTTTCAGGCGGCGCTGGAGGCGCCAAATCCCATGCTGGTGCTTTTCAAGGGTGAGACTTTTTCTATGCCGGCAATGCATATCGGTATGCTGTTCGGCGATCTGGACGACGCCGTCAACAGTATGCACTGCCATATCAGAAGAAGCGTCTTTACCCAAAAGGCGCCCCTTGGTAAAAAAGGATGGATCGAGAGCGGCATGGGCGCAGAACGCATCATGGACGTTGCGGCAACCAAGCATTTTGCCGACACGGCGGCCGCAGTCGGCGCCGAGACATTGATTATTGATGCCGGCTGGAACTGTCCCTTGGGCAAGGAACAAAAGGAGTGGTTTTTCTACCCGGGGGACTGGTATCCCGATGCGGAGCGTTACCCGAACGGAATCGGCGAAATTCGGGATTATATTCATAGTAAGGGTCTAAAGTTCGGACTATGGGCGGAGGTTGAGAGCCTTGGAACAAAGTCGAAAATCCGCGCAGAGCACCCGGAGTGGATCGCAAAATGTTATTCCGGTCAGGAGAACCGTCTTTTGAATATGGCAATCCCGGAGGCGGCGTCCTGGGTCGAATCCGAGATCGCCAGAATGATTGAGGAGTACGGGCTGGATCTGTTCCGGCTGGATTATAACGGTTCGTACCGGCTGATGCTGTGCAGCGAGGACAAGAACGGATTGCCGGAAAACACCCATCTTCGGTATTATCAAAATACCAACGCGATGTTTGAAAGGCTGAGACGGCGGTTCCCGGATGTGATTTTTGAAAACTGTGCGTCCGGCGGCGGCAGAACCGATGTCGGCTTTGTCAAAAACTTTACGCATACCTGGGTGTCGGACTGGAATGTCGCGCCGCGGTCGTTTGCCATTACCAACGGGATGACGATGGTTCTTCCGCCGGAATGTGTGGATCGCCTGTTTAGCGGTATGAACTGTCATACCAGAGGGTCTTTGGACTTTCAGGTTCGGAACACCCTGTTCGGACGGCCGACCTGTAACGATTTTAATGCGGTGGGCAGTGCGATGAACCCGGAACAAATCGCGTTTGTAAAGCATAGCTTTGCGCTGTATCAAACGTATATTCGGCCGTATATCGATGACAGCAAAATCTATCACCATACCCCGGAACTGGTGTCGGGGCATTACGGCGCCGGCGGCGTTGTGGACGAACCGCAGGGCGTCGGTGTGATCGAGAGGGCGTCGGGCGATAAAAAATGCGGTGTGATCGGTATCTTCAAGCTGGCGGACAGCGATGTGGACGGTGTGATCCATGTATATCCCAAAGGCATAGACGCATCCGCAAATTATAAGGTTACCTTTGATAACGACGGTGCGTCAGCGGTGGTTTCCGGGTTCTCGCTCAAGAATGACGGGCTCAGGATTTCGCTCAGCGGCTCTGTGGTATCGGAGCTGATTGTCTACGAAAGAGCAGAGGCCTAGAGCGCGGCAGGAGGCATGATGAAGGTTATAAAATCAATGTTTAAGGATGTCCCGTGCCATAGAGTCATCTGCGGCATGTTTACGGCGACCTACCTCAGTCAGTACGGCGGAAAGCTGGTGTCGCTGATCGATCGGGAGCACGGGATCGAATGGCTCACCCAGGATCCAAACGAGAGCTATATTCCGCAAACGATAGACGGCAATTATGTGGAATCCGAGGTCTCCGGCGCGGATGAGATGTTTCCGACGATTGATCCGTGCGTGTGTGACGGCGTTGCCTATCCCTGCCACGGTGAGGTTTGCAGAGTAAAACAAGACGAGACGACAGACGGAAAAAGCCTGACGATCGGTTATCGGTCAGAGAAACTTGGGTTTTCCTATGAAAAGCGCATTTCAGAGGGAAAAAACGGCGAAATCGTCTGTGAATATCATATTAAAAATCAAAGCCAAAAGGATTTTCCCTGTCTGTGGGCGCTGCATTTTATGTTTTCTGCCGCAGAGGGCGGCCGCGTTTTTGCAAACACGGCAGAGGATGCCGAAGCAGAGATCATGTTTGATGACCGCCAAAAATACGGCGCGCGCGGCACTGCGCGAAAACTCAATCAAAAAATGATGCAATCCGGCCCGTATGTATGCGGCGGAGACGCCTATAAGTTTTACATCACGCAGCCGCTTGCGGAGGGAATTTGCGGATACTACCGCGATGCGTACCACGGCGGCGTGCGGCTGCGCTACGATGTGAAAAAGCTGCCGTATCTGGGGGTCTGGATCAATGACGGCGGATTTAAGGAGATGTACAGCGCTGCGGTGGAGCCGTGCAATATTCCTTATGACGCGGTGACCGAGGCAATGCGGCGCGGATATCGGTTCTGCTTGGCGCCGGGAGAGACGCTGACCTTTTCTGTCATACTGGAAAAAATATCATAAATTTAATCAAAATATTAAAAAACGAGACATGTTGTTGTGCAACATGTCTTATTTTTTAATTGAAAAAAGCGATGGTGTATGGTAGTATCTACCTAAGAGCTGATGAAAATGGCTTTATTTTTTGTAACTCATTACCCGAAAAATGGATGATTTCATAAAAAGATAGGAGACGTGATGATGGAGATTACGATCAAATCGGAGGCGAAGGTGATTTGCGGCAACAAGGACGGGCTGCATCGGTATTTTGCCTGGCCGTCGGTGGCACGTTTGCAGGATCACAGTCTGGCTATGGTCGCAAGCGGTTTTCGCATTGCCCATATCTGCCCCTTTGGCAAGGTGGTTTTGTGCCGCAGCTATGATGAGGGAAAGAGCTGGAGCGCGCCGGAGGTGATTATGGACACTCTGCTCGATGACCGCGATGCCGGGATATGCACCTTCGGAAAAAGCGGTGTGATGGTCACCAGTTTTAATAACACGGTGGATTTTCAGCGAAAGTATGGGGTACAAAATCCGTACACCAAAGCATACCTCGACCTTGCAGAGCAAAAGGCGGATCACGAAAAATATCTGGGATCGACCTATACCGTCAGCCATGACGGCGGAAAGACGTTTGGCGATATCGGCACACTGCCGGTGTCCTCACCGCATGGGCCGTGCGTTTTAAATGATGGAAGCATCCTGTATGTGGGACGCATTTACGACGGCAAAAATGACAGCGAAAGCGATCATATCCGCTGCTGCCGCATTACGCCGGACGGCAAAGCGGAGTATATTTCAAAGATTGCGGACGTGGAGGGGCTGCTCTCCTGTGAGCCGGACGCTTTGCAGCTTCCGGACGGCAAGATCATTGTCCATATCCGCGTGGAGCGGCAGGGATATTTTACCACCTACCAGAGTGAATCGTATGACAATGCAAAAACTTGGACCAAGCCGCATCGGCTGCTGGACATCGGCGGCGGCGCGCCCTCCCATTTGCTGCTGCATTCATCGGGTACGCTGGTTGCTGCTTACGGATATCGGCAAAAACCGTACGGCATACGGGTGATGTTTAGTCATGACGGCGGCGAGAGCTGGGAGACCGATCACGTTTTATATGATGCGGAGCCGACCGGTGATACGGGTTATCCGTGCTCGGTAGAGTTAAACGACGGATCGATTCTTACAGTATTTTACGGCAGAGAAAACAATGATACCCCCGGTGAACTTCCTTGCTCGGGAATTAAACAGATTATTTGGGGATTTTAGGAAAGGAAATGGTAGAAATGGCGAGAGAGGAACGACTATCCGGCGTGATGCCGGCATTACTGACTCCATTAAACGGGGATGAAAGTTTAAACAAAGCGGTGCTGCGTGACCTTGTCGCGTACGAAAAATCACAGGGCGCAAAGGGATTTTACATCAGCGGTGCAACCGGAGAAGGCTTGCTGCTGTCGATGGAGACAAGAAAAGAGCTTTACAAGGCGGCCGTACAGGAAATCGGCAAGGAGCTTACCAAGATCATTCATGTCAGTGACATCAACTTTGCGACCACAAAGTATCTGGCAAGATACGCCGAAGAGGTCGGCGCGGATTATATTTCCATTGTTCCGCCGCTTTATTTTGACTATAATGAAGATGATTTATATCATTACTATAAAGCGATCGCGGCCGAGGTACATATTCCGCTGATGCTCTACTATACACCGGCGGTCAATGTGGAATTATCATCGCAGCTGTTTCGCCGCCTGACAAAGATTGACAATATCACATCGGTGAAATGGACGATGCCCAACTACTTTAAGATGATTGAATTTCAAAACATAGTCGGCGATAAAATGAGCGTCATCAACGGGCCGGACGAAATGCTGCTCTGCGGTCTTGCGGCCGGGGCAGTCGGCGGCATCGGCACCACGTACAATTACATGCTGCCGTGGTTCAAAGAAATTTATGAAAAGTATCGTGCCGGTGATATGGCAGGCGCCCTTTTGGTACAGAAAAAGGTTGATCGGGTGATTTCCGCCCTGCGGGAATATAAGTGTATTCCGTGCACCAAGGTTATTTTGGAGGCAAAGGGATTCCCGGTCGGAAACGCAGCGTTTCCGATGAAACGCTATACGCAGGCCGAAAAAGAAGCGATCATCGCGAAGGTCAAAGACGCCGGTCTGACGATTTAGGCACAAAATCACATAAGCAGTATTGACAATCGAATAAAAAGCGGTCGATCGGGGATTATCTTGGGTATAGCTGTTCTTGATAGTAAAATTTGCTAAGGGGATGAATTGCGGTGAAGAGACAACGAATGCTGGCTGGAATATTGGGAATATTGATGTTGGTTTCATTGCTGCCGGGCCGGATTGCGGCGGCAACGGCCTGGTGTGACGGCTGGAGTGTTTCCGGCGTCGCGCGGTTTGATGTAGAGTGGAAGATGACGGTCAATGCCTTTAGCGGCTACGAAAACGTGCAGATCTGTACCGGCACCTACCGGGCGATTATGGCAATTTGCAGCGATAAGATCACCTATCACGCACCCGATGCGGACGGCACGGGCTTTGTGACCGGGACAGTTTCTTATCCGATCGGAAAGGACACCCATACATATCGGCTTATCGGTGACGGGAACCAATGTAAGCTGCTGATTGACGGAACCTATGTACAGGATTTTGTGATTGAAAACAACAGCCAAAGCGCAAAGCTTAAGGTATGGAATATGGGAAGCAGCGCAGGGACGGCCAACTTGATCGTGGAAAGCTTTGTCGCCCATGATGTGCGGCAGGGCGCGGCATCGCCGTCGGCGGACGGCGGTTTTTACGACACCTTTGACGGCAGCGAAACCGGCTGGATGCTAAATGGCGGCTGGGAAATCTCCGGCGGATATCTTACCAATACCAATTACAGCGCCAAGGCGGAATCCGTCAAAAAGGCTTTGCAGTTTTCGGATGAGTATACGATCACCTTTCACGCAAGCGTGCCAAAGATTGGTGCAAACACGGGAATCCAGCTGTTTCTTCCCGGAAAGTGTCTTTATATTTCAGTCAAGGAAAAATTTCTTTTGTTCAATACCAAAAACGGATATATCCCCAGTGAAAATTTTGAAAACCTGGGCGATGCATTTCACGAGTACAAAATTAAAGGCTATAACCACTGTGAAAACGCGATGATTTATTTGGACGGTGCGGTGATTGCGTACGTGGAGCTTTTGGACAGTACAAGAACGGATTATCACATCTTTTTCTATAATCAGGCGATCGAGGCAGACAACGCGATCATGAAAATTGATGATTTCCGTTTTGAGCCGGAAGAAAACGCGATCTTTATGCAATCCCCCGTTGGGGGCGCGGTCTATCCGGAGGGTCAGCCGATTTCATTGATGGCGGATGTGACAAAGGACAGCGCCGCGATTCCCTCTGTTGCGTATCAAATGTATGGCAACACGGTTGCAACAGGCAGTGCGGCGGACGGATATGCGGCCTCCATCGAAAACCTCCCTCCCGGAAACTATGAAATTACACCGACATACGGGGAGCGGAGCGGCGAAAAGGTCGCCTTTACGGTAAAGTCCTCGGTGACGGGAAGCCTTGACGCCGTATGGAACGGCAGCGGCATCCAAATTTCGGCGGCGCTCAGTGATCCCAAGTCTAAAGTCTCTTATGTCGAATATTATATAGACGGCATTTTGCGATCAACGGCGGCAGCCGCGCCGTATCACGCGGCGATTGCCAATGTGACAGCAGAGGCGCATACGCTGACTGCGGTTGCACGCAATGCGGACGGGATTTCGGTGTTTCAGGAAACCAAGGCACTGCGGCCGTCGCTGACCGACGGTTCGGCATCCCAAAGCAGCTCTAACGAGATCAGCTACACGGTGGGCGGCACTGCGGGCAGCGCGGTTTATGAACTGAAAAACGGAAACCACCGGCTATCGCTTCGGCACACTCCGGATGAGGTGTTTTATCAGACGGCGTCGGGCGAGAAAAGCTATCCGGCAGGCAGCGGTTCGTTCACGATTCTTACCGAGGGGCCGTCTGCGGATGTTTATTTCGGCGGCCAGCTTGCGTTTTCGTTCCTCATGCCGCAGACGGCAGAGATCGGCCAGCAGTACCTAGAGGATGGTCTTCGGTTTACACAAAAAGAGATTTCGGTTCCGCAAAACCGAAGAAACTATTTTGTCAAAAGAAATGTGAGCGATACGAAGGAAAGTTATCCCGTATTTGATCTTTCTTATATTCACAACCTGGATTTTGTTGCGGATAAGACGGACGGTGCGCGGCTTGTGTTAAATGACGGATATTACCGTACCGATATCAGTTTAGAGGACGGGAAGTTTTATGTCTGGATGACGCAGTTTGATAAGTCCACACCGCTGCGCAGGGAAGTTGCCGATGCGATCGATGCGGACGATGTGTATTATCGCGTGGAGACGGTGGCCGGCATGTCACGGCTGTACGGAAACGGAAAGTGGCTTGCCTCCTTCCGCAATGCGCACAGTACCGGGGCTGAGACGCTGGGAGTCGATATTACGGTAGGCGATGGGCTGCGGTATCTGGCGGTGCATGACAATACGGATTTATACCTGTATCGGGACGATTTTAAGGGCGCGGCAGAAATCCCGTCCGCAGACTTTTATCAGACGGCAGGCGGTATGAACCTTAGTGTGGATACGGCGGACGGAAGCATGACCTTAGACGCTGAGGGATTGACCGATGCGATTGCGGAACTGACGGCGTACGCCGGTGACGCAAGCCTTTCCTGCGATGTGAACCTTTCGCGGTGCGGCGGCGGTTTTTGGTTCCTGCTCAATCACAGCGTGACCAATGTCTACACCAAGATCGGATATAACGCGGCAACGCAGAATTTTGAGATCGTGGATCGAAACAATGACGATGTTACCGAAACGGTCAAGGCGGTCGGAACGCTTTTGACGGACACGACCGTTCATTTAGAACTTGTGATCAAACAGTCCGAAAGCGGAAAACGGGTTACGCTGTACCGGGACGGAGAGGCGGTCATCACGCAAAACCTGACGGCGGCGCAGCGCGGCAAGGTTGGCTTTATCATGAGCGACAGCACGGCAAAAATCCGCAATTTGTCCTATCGCGGCGACACCAAGCCGGTGACCGGCGTGACCGATACGGTGCACGCGGGAAAGACGGTTCCGCCCACCCTGGACTTGTTGGAGCGCGGCAATGATCTGGTGATGGTTTCGGATTCCGGCCAATGGATGACCTCAAATGACGGCGGCAAGGACTGGAAGATCGGCAGCACGGTTGGCGGTTCTTCATACAACATGATTCGCCTGTCGGAGAAAAAGACAGGAAACTGGAGCGAACAGTCCAAAGCCCTCTCCGGCGCGACCGGCCTTGCCGAAAACGGCGCGGTGCATCTGCGCTTTACGCCAAAGGCAAAGTCCACCATGATCGAGATTTATAACGGCAGCTACCGTTTTCGGCTGCAGAATGAGGGCAGCGGAAGCAACCGCCTGTGTTTGTATCAGAAAAACCAACTCAAGGTGTTTCCCTATCCGCTGGCGTACGGCACAACCTATGATGTCATCGTTTTTCAGTGCAGCGATCATTATGAATGCTGGGCAAAGACCGCGGCCGAGATGTATTACAGCTTTTTAGGCAAAACGGAGGGTATGCGCGACAGTACGGCGGCAGAGAGCGTTGTCATCAAGGCAAACACAACCGAAATCGGCACCTTTGCCGAAACCGAGATCGATTATATCAAGATATACCGCCCGGTTCCGGGTACAACATCGGGCAGCGACAGTACCGAGGCAGACCTTTTAAGTACGGTCAATACTGCGGCGCCGGCACTCGTCATTGACAGTAACGCGGATTTCCGCACCATGGTATCCGACTTTTCCGGTACACAGGGGACAGAGAAGGTCGCAGGCGGAAAGCTATTGTTAAAGAGCGGAACGCACACAGGCGTTGAGCGAACCAATGAGGTGATTTCGGTCAAGCGCACTAAAACCGGCACCGATGAAAACGGCGTGGGACTTTATAATTACCTGACCTACTATTCGACCAACAACGGTGCATCCTGGATCAAGAGGGACGGCTACCTCGCCCCGGAATCGGTGGCAGGGCGGATTACCATGAACAACCGTATTACCCAGGGAAAATCGGGTCGGGTATACTTTGCCTCCTGTGACAACAATAATGAAGATTTTGGCTATACCACGATCTGGTATACCGATGATAAGGGCATAACCTGGCACAAGAGTGAGACTGATCTTGACGCAAAGGCGACCGGGTATTGTATTCAGGAGGTTGTCTGCCTGGAGACGGAGGAAGGAGTTGTCCGCGCGTATTTTCGTAACAATATGGGATTGGTGCATTACTTCAACTCCTATGACTACGGTGTAACATGGGATCTTGACCACATCTACCAGACACCGTTCCTCAGCGCCTTAAATTGTTTTAATATTGAACTGGATCCCTATGATATGAAAACGTTGTATGCGGCGTGGGGCTACGATAACGCAAACCTTCACGGTACGGATCAGTATCCAAGAACCAGGTGGGCGTTTGCCAGAAGCCGGGACGGCGGCGAAACCTGGGAGTTTTTGGGATCGGTACACGAAAATAACGGGGTACAGTTTTCGATGATGAATCTTAGCATCAATGTGGCAAAGAATTATATTGTGATGAATGCGTACTCCGATGATAAGATGAACAACGATCCGCAGTCCTGGAGCCGTACAATTGCGGTGAAGAAGGAGCAGCTGAAACCGACCATGGATTTTGAGCAGCTGCATATGTACGATGCGGAGCAGATTCAAAAGACGCGGCTGATCGGCGAGGATTTGCAAAAGAGCGCATTGCTGATTCATCCAAAGAGCCATAGTGCGGTGCTTAGCGGTGATCGGATCGAAAATGCGGTATATGACGGCGCTATTCGCCTAGAGATTGCGGCGGCCTTTGTCGGCGCAGCAGCAGAGAGAACGGACGGCAATGTAAAACTGACAGTAGGAGATGCAGCCGTTTCCTTTGCGACATCAGAGATTTCCGTCCGCGGCGGCAGGAGCTATATACCGCTTCAGGCCTTTGCGGAGCGGTTCCATCTAAGCGTTACCGAGGGGAACGGCACCCTGATCCTTAGCAGCTATGACGGCTGGTCGGCCGGACAGAGACAAACGCTGCGCACAGCGGTCGATTTGTTTGGCAAAAGTCCGACCGAGCGCGATGCGGAGGAGATCGTTTCCGAGACGGAAGAAGGGCTTTTGGCGGGGATGAACCGAGAAACGCCTGTGCTCAGCCTGGATACCGATACAGAGCTTGTGCCGATGCTGCCGCAGGGCGACACGACAGGAGCTACAGAACCGAACCAGCCCTATCTTCATGGAGACGGGTCATCGGCAAGGGTAGAGGAGGGTTTGCTAAAGCTATCTGCGGCGGCCGAAAACGGCACGGTCAATTGTGTGTCGGCACACGATCCCGATTTTTGTCTTGGTGACATTGCACACCTGCGATTTACCTATCTCGGCGG
>URTH01000025.1 GCA_900550775.1 uncultured Eubacteriales bacterium
CGCCGCAGACAAAGCAGCGGCTATGTACCGAAATCGGAAGTTCCGCATAGAATGGCAGTGAGAGAAAGGATGTCTTTTTGGCAGATGTCTGCCAAAGAGGCCGGACAGCCATATCTGTTCGTTCATGTCTGAATCTTATCTGGCGGAGCGTGAAACAGTTGATAGTAAAAAGAGGAGATATTTATTATGCGGATTTAAGCCCGGTTGTCGGGTCGGAGCAAGGCGGCGTACGGCCGGTGCTGATTATTCAGAACGACGTCGGAAACCGTTACAGCCCCACTGTGATTGCAACGGCGATTACCTCACAGATTAACAAAGCCAAGATGCCGACCCATATCGAGATCGGCGCCGGCGGCTTTGGACTGTCCAGGGATTCGGTGGTGCTGGCAGAGCAGATACGTACCATCGACAAACGGCGGCTGCGGGAAAAAATCGGGCATCTGGATGAAAACTTGATGGACAAGGTCAATGAGGCACTGGAGATTTCCTTCGGTCTGTCCTAGACGAATACGGGCGGTATTATCTGCCCGAAAAGGTAAAAATGCAGCGTCTTTGACAGACCATCGATTCAAAAAACCAAGGCGGAAAGGATGAGAAACATGAAAAACAAAACCAAAATCGCAAAGATCGGATTGATCCTCGGTGTTTGCCTTGCACTCACCGGCGGCATGATGGCGGCTTTTTCTGAGCCGGGCGGAACCGATGACCCCGTTGTCACCAAAAGCTATATTGTCGATAAGGTGATTCCGGAGATCAAGGCTTATGTGGACGAACGTTTTGGCATTGCTGCCTCGGAGGGGGTCGTGACGGCGCGCCCGGACAGCTTTACGGTCGTGAATGTTTCTGCCGGGCATAAGGTGATTTGTGAGGCAGGAACCGAACTGATTCTGCGTATGGGCAAGGGAACCATCATTGCCACCCAAAAGGGCGGACTTGCCGATACCACAATCGGGTATGACCTGCCGGACGGCACCGAGATGCCCTCAAACCATAATCTGGTGGTACCGGTTGCAGACGGCCGCGGTTTTTTGGCAAACAGTGATGTGATTGTGTTGGTAAAGGGCGGGTATACCGTTCAGTAGCTGCAAATGGAGAGGTTTTTGGGGGTTGTCTTTGCCGGACGGGCGAAATGGCGAACGGATTTTGGTTTGCCGCTTCGGCGGCCGCAAACGATAATCCCCTCTTTTGTCATACCAGGGTCAGAAAGGCATTATTTCGGCGTCGGCGGTGTGCGGCAGCCGGCTTTTCGGCCAAGGAGAGGAGGCATCTCATGAAACGGGCAGCAATCTTTGACCTGGACGGAACATTGGTGGATTCGATGTGGGTCTGGGACTTTTTGATGATTGATTTTTTAAAGCGATACGGCTTGGACGCGCCGCCGCATGTCCGCAAAGAGGTGACGCATATGAGCCTGGTGCAAAGCTCGGTCTATGTGCAGCAATATTTTCAACTGCCCATGACGGCAGAAGAGATCCGCGGCGAGTGGCGGGATATGGTCTACACCGCCTACGCCGAAAAGATTCATTTAAAAAAGGGTGCGAAGGCATATCTTGAAAGGCTGAAAGAGGAGGGTGTTAAAATCGGTCTTGCGACCTCCTGCGACAGTACGCTCTGCGAGGCGTGCCTTATCAAGAACCGGATTAAGCCGTATTTTGACGCAATCACCTATGCCGATGAGGTCGGCGTCGGGAAAAAGAGCCCCGATATCTACATAGAATGCTTAAAAAGACTCGGCTGTGCACCGCAGGACGCCGTGTTGTTTGAGGATATTTTGACCGCACTGCGCACCGGGAAATCCATCGGCATGAAAACCGTTGCGGTAGAGGACGCACGCGCCGCGGCGGAGCGGGATCAGCTGATGAAGGAGGCGGATTGGTATATCCGCGATTTTGAGGAACTGATTAAGGCAAACGAGAAGATCTTTTAGAGAGGAAAAGCAACGATGGAACTTACCAAAAAGCTGCCGGAAAAATTGCTGCGCTGGTACGACAGCGGCCATCGCAGCCTGCCCTGGCGGGATCAGCCGATCCCCTACTACGTCTGGGTTTCGGAAATCATGCTGCAGCAAACCCGTGTCGAGGCGGTAAGACCGTATTTTGACCGGTTTATTGCCGCGCTGCCGGACGTGTTTGCGCTGGCGAATGCCAAGGAGGAGACTTTGCTGAAGCTGTGGGAGGGGCTGGGCTATTACCGCCGTGTCCATTATTTGCAGCGCGCCGCCAAAGAGGTGGTTGACCGCTACGGCGGTGTGATACCGTCTGCCTACGAGCAGCTGCGCGCCCTGCCGGGAATCGGCGATTATACGGCCGGTGCGATTGCGTCCATTGCGTACGGCGCACCGCGCGCGGCGGTAGACGGCAATGTCCTTCGCGTGATTACGCGTCTTTGCGGCGATTTTCGCGATATAGGCAGCCTTTCGGTAAAACGGGAGATCACCGCCGCCTTAGAACAGGTCTATCCGATTGGCCGCTGCGGCGACTTTACCCAAAGCCTGATGGAGCTGGGGGCAACGGTTTGCCTGCCGAACGGGGCGCCCCATTGCAGAGAATGTCCGCTGCATGAGGATTGTATCGCGTATCTGCAAAACTGTGCGGACGAGCTGCCGGTTAAAAAGCCCAAAAAGGAGCGGCAGGTTTTTTCTTATCTGGTTTTGATTTTAAAGAGAGACGGCAAAATCGCAATCCGAAAGCGCACGGCCGAGGGGCTTTTGCACCGCCTTTGGGAGCTGCCGAACCGTGCGGATATCGAGGGCACGGCGGCCGCAAAGACATATGCCGAGGAGCTTGGCGTGATGCCGAAATCGGTGCAGTGCGGCAGAAGTGCCAAACATATCTTTACCCATGTGGAATGGAGGATGACCTCTTATATTGTCACGTGCGGCGCGACAGGGGATAAGTCGCTCTGCTGGGTTACGCCCAAAGAACTGGAGGAAAACTACGGGCTTCCGTCCGCGTTTCGGCATTTTTCTGCGGCATGGCAGGAAAAAGATTGAATTTTGTCTGACGGTCGCGGCTTGACAAACAGAGAAATATCGTTTATAATGTTACAGAAATGTTACAAAACGATGGTGAGGGTGAGGCCGATGCAGAACAATCAAACCAAGCAGCAGGGACAGGAGAGCCTGGCAGCGCTCTGCCAAGAGGTTGAAACGCTGGAAAACGGAACCATGATTGCAATTGAGGATTTGGAAAAAAGACTGGACGATGTTGCGGTGTCGCCCCTGTATGAGGCGGACGCGTGGATGTCCAGCTTAGAGACGGTAGAGGTTTATACCATGGAAAAACCGCCGAAATTAAAGGATAGCGTGCGCAAAATAGCGCCGCAGGAGATGTAAAAAATGAGGGATTCCGTGAGGAGTCCCTTATTTTTTATGGCTGCACAATTTTTTAAATATTTTCTCCTTTATTTTGTGCCGTTTCAAAATTTTGGCAAAAGAAACGAAAAAAAGTCGAACGCCCGGCGTGCTTTTTTCGTGAATTTCCCTTGTCATATTCTAAAATTTATGTTATGATAGACCCAAATGACGAAACCGGCCTTTGCCGGATGGAGGGTTCAGATGATGAAAGAACAGTTAAAAGCAATATCCGGCGCGGCCGCAGATGCGCTCCGCCGGGCGGATAAATTGGAGAAGTTGGAGGAACTTCGGATTCAGTTTCTTGGGAAAAAGGGTGAGCTTACCGCTGTCATGAAAGGGATGGGTAAGCTGTCTGCGGAGGAACGCCCGGTCATCGGCCAGCTTGCCAATGAGGTGCGCAGCCGGATTGAACAGGCGCTGGAGGAAAAAAAGAGCGCCCTGGAGGCCGAGGTGCAAAACGCCAAAATGAAGCGTGAACGTCTTGACGTTACCATGCCGGGACGCCGCGGTGCAGAGGGCGGCAAGCATCCGCTCCTTACCGTGCTGGACGATTTAAAGGATATCTTTATCGGCATGGGATTTACCATTGCGGAAGGCCCTGAGGTGGAACTGGATTACTATAACTTTGAGGCGCTCAATATCCCCAAGGATCACCCTGCGCGTGATACCCAGGACACCTTTTATATCAACGAAAACCTGGTTCTGCGTTCGCAGACTTCGCCGGTGCAGGTGCGCACCATGGAAAACCAAAAGCCGCCGATTCGGATTATTGCACCCGGACGGGTTTACCGCAGCGATGCGGTGGACGCAACCCATTCGCCGGTGTTCCATCAGGTAGAGGGTCTGGTTGTGGATAAGGGAATCACCATGGCGGACTTAAAAGGTACGCTGGAGATTTTTGTCAAAAAACTCTACGGCGAGGAAACGCGCCTGCGTTTTCGGCCGCACCACTTCCCGTTTACCGAGCCGAGCGCCGAGGTGGATATTTCCTGCTTTAACTGTGGCGGCGAGGGCTGCCGTGTCTGCAAGGGCGAGGGCTGGATTGAGATTTTGGGCTGCGGTATGGTACATCCGAGAGTCCTTCAAAACTGCGGCATCGACCCGGAAGAATATTCCGGATTTGCGTTTGG
Source organism: uncultured Eubacteriales bacterium (assembly GCA_900550775.1). Classification (GTDB taxonomy): domain Bacteria; phylum Bacillota; class Clostridia; order Monoglobales; family Monoglobaceae; genus Ructibacterium. Next base: position 4,486 of record URTH01000025.1, read on the forward strand.
GATCGGACTGGAGCGTGTCGCAATGTTCCGCTATGACGTCGATGATATGCGAATGTTCTTTGAAAATGACGTTCGGTTTTTAAAGCAGTTTTAGCGGATACAAAAAGGAAAGGGTGAAATAGAGTATGAAACTGCCATTGTCGTGGTTAAAAGATTATATGAATACAGACGGCATCGACGATAAGACCTATGCACACAAGATGACGATGTCCGGCTCTATTGTAGAGGGGATTGAAAACCCTGCGAAAGAAATTAAAAATGTGGTAACCGGCAAGATCTTAAAGATTGAGCCGCATCCCGATGCGGACAAACTGGTGGTATGCCAGGTTGACCTCGGTGAAGAGGAGCCGGTACAGATCGTAACCGGCGCACCGAATGTGGTTGAGGGCGCAATCATTCCCGTGGCAAAGCATAAGAGCACACTGCCCGGCGGTATCAAAATTACCCGCGGTAAGCTGCGCGGCGTGATGAGCAACGGCATGATGTGTTCGACCGATGAGCTTGGCATCTCGGAAGAGCGTGCAACCGGTATTTTGATTCTGCCAAGCGACACGCCGGTCGGCGCCGATATTACCGAGGTGCTGGGTCTTAACGAAAGCGTTGCGGAATTTGAAATTACGTCGAACCGGCCGGATTGTATGAGCATCATCGGCCTTGCCAGAGAGACGGCGGCAACCTTTGACCGCCCGTTTCAGATTCCGGAGGTCAGCGTTAAGGAATGCGGCGGCGATGTGCATGACTATGCCGAGGTCGCAATTGAAAACCCAGAGCTTTGCTCCCGTTTTGTCGGCCGCGTTGTAAAGAATGTCAAGATCGGCCCCTCGCCGGAATGGATGCAGAAGCGGCTGAAGGCCTGCGGAATCCGCGCCATCAACAACGTGGTGGATGTCACCAACTACGTGATGCTGGAATACGGCCAGCCCATGCATGCCTATGACTTAAACCATGTAGAGGGTCGGAAGATTATTGTGCGAAACGCCAGAGAGGGCGAGCGGCTGGAGACACTGGACGAGCAGCCGAGAACATTAAACGCGGCGATGATCGCCATCAGCGATACGAAACGCGCGATCGGCGTTGCCGGCGTGATGGGCGGTGCCAATTCTGAGGTAACCGACGACACGACCGAGGTTCTGTTTGAGTCCGCGACCTTCCAGGCGGTTGCGGTGCGGCGCGGCGCCAAGGCGCTGGGCATGCGCACCGATGCGTCCGCATTGTTTGAAAAGGGACTGGACAGCGAAAACTGTCTCCCGGCGATTAACCGTGCCTGCCAGCTGATGGCGGATATGGGCGCCGGTGAGGTTGTCAGCGGCATGATTGATCTTTATCCCGTGAAGAAGGCGCCGCATGTGCTGCCCTTTGAGCCGGAGAAGATGAACCGCTTTTTGGGGCTTTCCGTCCCGGAAGAGGAAATGATTGCGATTTTAAACCGTTTGGAATTCCGCGTTGCGGACGGTAAGGTATACATTCCGTCTTTCCGTGCCGATGTCGAGGGTATGGCGGACGTGGCAGAGGAAGTTGCGCGGATTTACGGATATGAAAAGATTCCGTCAACCATGATGCGCGGCGCGGTCAGCGTCGGCGGCAGAAACCGCAAGCAGCTTTTGGAGGATACGGTACGCAGCCGCCTGACGGCCTCCGGCCTTTATGAGACGGTGACGTTCTCGTTTATTGACCCGAAGGAATATGACCTTTTGCGGATGGAGAAAGAGGATGCCAGACGCGATATGATTCGGATTTCCAATCCGCTGGGTGAGGAAAACAGCGTGATGCGTACCGATATGCTGTCCTCGGTGCTTAAAACGCTGCGGATTAACTATAACCGCCGTAACCCCAAGGCCGGCATTTATGAACTCGGCACGGTGTATATCCCGCGTGAGGGTGAGCAGCTGCCGGAGGAGAAGCAGCAGATCGCGATCGGTATGTACGGCGAATGCGATTTTTATGATTTAAAGGGGATTGCGGAGCAGCTGCTGGAGGCGGTCGGCATCGCAAAATATACCTTTAAGCCGGAGACAGAGGATCCCTCGTTCCATCCGGGACGCTGCGCGACAGTATGGGTGAAAGGCAGAAAGTTCGGTATCTTAGGTCAGGTGCATCCGCAGGCGGCAGCCAACTTTAAAATCGGCACCGAGGTTTATTGTGCGGTATTGGATTTCCCCGCCCTTCTGGAGTTTGCAACCGATGAAAAGCATTATCAGGCGTTGCCCAAGTTCCCGGCAACCGGCCGCGATATCGCGCTGATTCTGGATAAAACGGTTAATGTCGGCGAGATCGCCGGGGTGATCGAGGCGCACAAGGGCGACATTTTAAGAGAGTATGCCCTGTTTGATGTCTATGAGGGCGCGCAGGTCGGAGAAGGAAAGAAGAGCGTTGCGTATTCCTTAACCTTCCGCGCAGACGACCGCACCCTGACCGACGGCGAGGTCAACCAGGTGATGGACAAAATCTTAGCAGAATTAAAGGAAAAGCTGCACGCAGAGCTTCGCTGAGTTTGGCTTTGTGAAATAGAAGAAAGGATGGTCAGAATGGAACACAACGATATGATGAATACCATGAAGTTTGACGTAAAAACCGAGCGCCCCATGGAACCGCGTGAGATTCTTTTAAAGGTGCATGATGCTCTGGTGGAAAAGGGCTATAACCCCATCAACCAGATCGTGGGTTATATTCTCTCCGAGGACCCCACCTACATCACCAATCACAACAATGCCCGGACCCTGATATATTCTGTCCGGCGATCCCTCCTATATCACTTCGTATCAGGGCGCAAGAAACCTGATCCGTAAGCTGGAGAGGGACGAAATACTAGAGGAAGTCATTACCTTTTACGTGACGCATAAGGACGAGAGGGCGTAGAGGGACACGGCTTTCGTGTGCCGAAACGAAAAATGGACTGTGAAAAGACGCTTTTTGCAGTCCTCTTTTTGTGCAAAACGGGAAAAAGAGCGCAAAAAGGAAAAAAGCTCTTGCCATTTTGCAAAACTGTGATATGATATAGCTAATACGCAAACGAAAGAAGAATGAGGGGGAAATTATTATGCCATTGATCGATATGCCCTTAGAGGAATTAAAAACATACCGGGGCAGAAATCCGAAGCCGGCTGATTTTGACGCATACTGGGATCGCGCGCTTGCCGAAATGGAGGCGGTAGACCCGAAGTTAGAACTGGTGCTCAGTGATTTTCAGGTGCCGAACGCGGTGTGCTACGATATGTATTATGACGGAACGCGCGGCGGCAGAGTGCATGCAAAGCTTGCAAAGCCTGCAAAAATCGAGGGCAGAGCGCCGGCGCTTTTGCACTTTCACGGGTACACCGGTGCGAGCGGCGACTGGACAACGATGCTGAGTGAGGTTTGTGAGGGTTTTGTGGTGGCCTTTATGGACGTGCGCGGCCAGGGCGGTACTTCAATCGATAAAAACCCGGTAGAGGGCAATACTTATAAGGGTCATATTATCCGCGGCCTGGACGATCCGGATCCGGACAATTTGTTCTTCCGCCAGATTTATCTGGATACTGCGCTGCTGGCAAAGCTGGTTATGGCGATGGACGATGTTGACGAAACCCGTGTCGGCGCCTCCGGCGGTTCGCAGGGCGGCGCATTGACGGTCGCCTGCGCGGCACTGACGCCGACCTTAAAAATGGCATCCCCGGATTACCCGTTTTTGAGCGACTATAAGCGCGTCTGGGAGATGGATTTGGCAGAGCACGCTTATTCGGAGTTAAAAGAATACTTTAGAAACTTTGATCCGACCCACGCGCGTGAGGACGCGATCTTTGAAAAGCTTGGGTATATCGATTTGCAGCACCTGGCGGATCGGATCAAGGCAAAGATGCTGTTTGGCTGCGGCTTGATGGACAATGTTTGCCCCGCGTCCACGCAGTTTGCAATCTACAATAAGATTACCGCGCCGAAGGACATGGTAATCTACCCGGACTTTGGGCATGAGCATCTGCCCGGCATGTCCGACCGAAAAGCACTCTTCTTTAAAGAATTGCTTGAAAAATAGTTGAAAAAGGAGAAATTGGCTATGCAGAGTTATCAAGAAAAAGAAAACCGCGTCCTGGATTTATTGCATCAGGACTGCCGCAATTCCCTGGAGCAGATGGCAACCATGCTGGATATGACCACGCAGGAGCTTGCCGAAATCATCGATAATTTGGAAAAAACCAACGTGATCCTGGGCTACGGCGCGCGGATTAACTGGGATAAGGCGAACGGCACCGACGTGGTGACCGCCTATATTGAGCTTCGGGTGACGCCGCAGCGCGACCGCGGTTTTGACCGGATTGCGGAACGGATTTATCAGTACCCGGAGGTAAAGGCCATTAACCTGATGAGCGGCAGCTATGATTTTGGCATCACGGTGGAGGGAAGAAACATTCAGGAGGTTTCACGCTTTGTGTCGGAGCGTTTAGCGCCGATGGAATCCGTTGTCGGAACCGCTACCCACTTTGTACTCAAGCGTTATAAGTACGATGGTGTTATCTGCATGCCGCCCTCTAAGGACGAAAGAGAGGTCATTTCTCTATGAGTATGGACATGAAGCGTTTGTTAAACCCGGTGGTGCGCGATATTCCGCCGTCGGGAATCCGCCGTTTTTTTGATATTGCAGCGGAGATGAAGGACGCGATTTCCTTGGGCGTCGGCGAGCCGGACTTTGTGACGCCGTGGCACATCCGCGATGAGGGAATCTATTCGTTAGAAAAAGGAAGAACTTATTATACTTCAAACGCCGGGCTCAAGGAGCTGCGCGGCGAAATCAGCACCTATTTAAACCGGCGGTTTGGGCTTCGGTACGATCCTATGTCACAGATCACGGTGACCGTGGGCGGCAGTGAGGCAATCGACCTTGCCTTTCGCGCGGTGCTTGAACCGGGCGATGAGGTGCTGATCCCGGAACCGAGTTTTGTTTGTTATCGGCCGCTGACACAGCTGGCCGGCGGTGTTCCCGTGCCGATCGTGACCAAGGCAGAAAATCATTTTCGCTTAACGCCGGAGGAATTAAGGGCGGCAATCACGCCAAAGACCAAGTTTTTGGTGCTGCCGTACCCCAACAACCCAACCGGCGGCGTGATGCGGCTGGAACATTTAAAAGCCATCGCCGAGGTGTTAGACGGCACCGATATTTTGGTGCTGGCGGATGAAATCTATGCGGAGCTGACCTACGGCGATGTACGGCATGTTTCGATCGCTGAGATCCCGGAAATGTATGATCGCACGGTGCTGGTCAGCGGATTTTCCAAAGCGTACGCCATGACCGGCTGGCGGCTTGGCTACGTTTGCGGACACCCGGATCTCATTAAGGCGATGACAAAGGTGCATCAGTTTGCCATTATGTCCGCACCGACAACGGCGCAGTATGCCGCAATCGAGGCAATGAAAAACGGCGATGAGGACATCGCCATGATGCGTGAGGAATATGACAGCCGCCGCCGCGTCATGGTAAAGGGATTTTTGGATATGGGTCTTTCCTGCTTTGAGCCGGAGGGCGCCTTTTACACCTTCCCGTCCATTCAAAGCACGGGCATGGATTCCAATACTTTTTGCGAAACCCTGCTCTACGAAAAGAAGGTGGCCGTAGTGCCGGGCAGTGCGTTCGGCGCGTGCGGCGACGGGTTTATCCGCTGCTCTTATGCGTATTCGATTCACGATATCGAGACGGCGCTGGAGCGGATTGAGGATTTTGTGAAACATCGTTAGGCGTAAGAAACTGCCCCGTATTTGGTGCTTGCATCGAAACTGCGCCGGCGCATGGGCTTGTAAATCGCGGGGCAAAAGGATTTTGTATTGACAAATGGAAACATCTGTTGTAAAATAAGTACGGATTTGTAAAAACAGGAGGGATTTTGTATGTTGAAAAAAGTTGGAATCATTGCGGCTGCGTCCGTTTTGGCGCTTGCCACACTGACAGGCTGCGGCGGTCAGCAGGCTGCGCAGAACACCACACAGGAGACAAAGGCAAAGGCGATTACCGGCGCCGCTGATTTAGAGGGCGCGAAGATTGCCGTACAAGAGGGTACGACCGGTGACGATTATGTGACCGATGAGGTAAAGGGTGCCGAGGTTTCCCGGTTTAAGAGAGTGGTAGACGCCGGCATGGATCTGAAAAACGGCAAGGTAGACGCCGTTGTTGTGGACGACCAGGTTGCAAAGGATCTGGTTGCAGAAATCGACGGTCTGACCATTCTTCCGGAAAAACTGACCGAAGAACAGTATGCAATCGCTGTAAAGAAGGGCGATAAGGAACTGCTTGACAGTATCAATGCCGCAATCAAAAAGATGCAGGAAGACGGTACGATTGATACCATCCGCAAGGCTTATATTGATAAGGACGAGGCAGCGCTTGCCGAACTCGCAGCAAAGGCAGCACCGACCGGCGGCGAAAAGCTGGTTATGGGTACTAACGCAGAGTTTGCACCCTTTGAATATATGGATGACAATAACGAGATCGCAGGCTATGACATCGAGATCGCAAAGGAAATCGCAAGACAGAGCGGCATGGAGCTGTCGATCGAGAACATGAACTTTGACGGTCTGATCGCGGCGCTGTCCAGCGGTAAGGTGGATATGGTAATTGCCGGCATGACCGTGGATGACGAGCGTAAGCAGCAGGTAGACTTTTCGGAAAACTACTATGACGCAGCACAGGTTATTATCGTTAGAAAGTAGTGTCGCTTTGCTGGACTGCCGCAGAGGAAGTGTGATACGGTAAAGCGTATTGAAATGATTTTGTGCGGCTTAAATTCCAAGCGGGAGTCATTGCGGTCTCCCGCTTGTTTTCTTTACGGCGAAACGGGATAAAGCCCTCTCGCCTTTTCCCAAACCGGAAACAGAAAGGCTGTGGAACAAGTATGGCAGACTGGGTATCAGTCCATTGGGCAAAATTTTGCAGTGACTTTTACACAAATTTAATCTATGCAGATCGCTGGAAGCATCTTTTAGGCGGATTGGGCGTAACGCTTGAGATTACGCTGGCGGCAATCCTGATCGGTACGGTTCTCGGTATCGTGCTGGCCTTTATGAAGATGTCTCAGTGGCGCTGGCTGCGCACACCGGCGAAAATCTATATCGAGATTATCCGCGGCACGCCGACCACGGTGCAGCTTTTGATTATGTACATGGGCGTGTTTGCGTCTGTTTCGGCGCCGAAGTGGGTTATCGCATCCCTGGCGTTTGGCATGAACAGCGCCGCCTATGTGGCTGAGATTGTTCGCGGCGCGGTAGAATCCGTGGATCACGGGCAGACGGAGGCCGGATATTCACTCGGCTTTTCCAAGCTTCAGACAACCATGCGCATTGTTTTGCCGCAAGCCGCCAAGATTGCGCTTCCTACCTACACCAGTGAGTTTATTGTCCTGTTAAAGGAGACTTCCATCGCCGGATATATCGCGATGGAGGATCTTACCAAGGTGGCGAGCATGATCACAAGCCGGACGTTTAATGCGTGGTTCCCGCTTTTGACGGCGGCGCTGCTCTATTTTGTCATGACCTTTACCCTGTCCAAGATCTTTGGGCATTTCGAGAGGAGGCTGCGTAAGAGTGATTTACGTTAATGATTTACATAAATACTTTGGTGACCTCCAGGTGTTAAAGGGAGTGAATCAGCATATCAAAAAAGGGGAAAAGGTAGCCGTGATCGGCCCCTCCGGATCGGGGAAAAGCACCTTTTTGCGCTGTCTGAATATGTTGGAGACTCCGACGAAAGGAACAATTACCATTGACGGAGAAGAGATTACCGCAAAGGGAAAAGACCTGAACCGCATCCGCCAGAAAATGGGGATGGTGTTTCAGCAGTTTAACCTGTTTCCCCACAAGACCGTCATGGGCAACATCACCATGGCGCCGATGGTCTTGAAAAAAATGAGCAGGGAAGAGGCAGAGGCAAAGGCGGAAGAACTTCTGAGAAAGGTTGGCCTTTTGGACAAAGCGGCGGCGTATCCTGCCCAGCTGTCCGGCGGACAAAAGCAGAGAATCGCCATCGCCAGAGCGCTTGCGATGGAGCCGGAAATCATGCTCTTTGACGAGCCGACTTCCGCATTGGACCCGGAAATGGTCGGTGAGGTGCTGGAGGTGATGAAGTCCTTGGCAGACGCCGGCATGACCATGGTCGTGGTAACGCACGAGATGGGCTTTGCCAGAGAGGTTTCCAACCGCGTATTGTTCATGGACGGCGGCTATGTGATGGAGGAAGGTACACCGGAGCAAATTTTTACCGATCCGCAAAACGAGAGAACAAAAGAATTTTTGCGTAAGGTATTGTAATGAGATAAAAAGGCAGCGGATATATCGTCAGTTTTCAGAATTTTTTGAAATTTGAAGAGAAAACGAAAAAATTGAAAAAAACTCTTGACAAGGACAAAGATTTCTGTTAAAATAGCTTTTGTGTTCGCACGAAGGACAAGCTATGGCGGTATAGCTCAGTTGGCTAGAGCATACGGTTCATACCCGTAGTGTCACTGGTTCAAATCCAGTTACCGCTACCAGGTTCCGCTAATCGGCGGAACAATATGGCTCCTTGGTCAAGTGGTTAAGACTCCGCCCTCTCACGGCGGCTACAGGGGTTCGAATCCCCTAGGAGTCACCAAAAACGGCAGATACGAAAGTATCTGCCGCTTTTTCTTATGTCTGTGACGGTGTGTTATTCTACCACAGGGAGCTTTGCGGTGCTCTTTGCGATGTCTTCGTCGGTCGGAATGGTATCGGTCATGGTGCCGTTGTGGAAACTCTCGTAGGCAACCATGTCAAAGTACCCGGTTCCGGTAAGGCCGAACACAATCGTCTTTTCTTCGCCGGTTTCTTTGCACTTCAGTGCCTCGTCAATGGCGGCCTTAATGGCGTGGCTGCTCTCCGGCGCCGGCAGAATGCCCTCAACCCTCGCAAATAATTCTGCGGCCTCAAAGACATCGGTCTGCTTGACCGAGATTGCCTCCATCAGTCCGTCATGATAAAGCTGCGAAAGGATCGCGCTCATTCCGTGATAGCGCAGGCCGCCTGCGTGGTTGGCAGACGGGATAAAGTCGCTGCCCAGGGTATACATCTTTGCCAGCGGGCAAACCATGCCGGTATCGCAGAAGTCATAGGCAAATTTGCCGCGGGTAAAGCTGGGGCAGGAGGCCGGCTCTACCGCGATAATCCGATAATCCGCCTCGCCGCGCAGCTTTTCGCCCATGAACGGAGAAATCAGTCCGCCGAGGTTCGAGCCGCCGCCGGCACAGCCGATGATAATATCCGGTTTGATGTGATATTTGTCAAGTGCGGTTTTGGTTTCCAGACCGATTACGGACTGATGCAGCAGAACCTGGTTTAAAACGCTGCCGAGAACATAGCGGTATCCGGGCGTGGAGGTCGCAACCTCAACGGCCTCCGAAATGGCACATCCGAGGCTGCCTGTGGTGCCGGGATGATCGGCATTGATTTTTCTTCCGATCGCCGTTTCCATCGAGGGAGACGGTGTGACCGACGCGCCGTAAGTGCGCATCACCTCGCGGCGGAAGGGCTTTTGCTCATACGAGCACTTTACCATAAACACCTTGCAGTCGAGGTCAAAGTAAGAGCATGCCATCGAAAGCGCGGTGCCCCACTGTCCGGCGCCGGTTTCGGTCGTCACGCCTTTTAAGTTTTGTTTTTTGGCGTAATAGGCCTGCGCGATGGCGGAGTTAAGCTTGTGGCTGCCGCTGGTGTTGTTGCCCTCAAACTTATAGTATATCTTTGCCGGGGTATCCAATTTCTTTTCCAGGCAGTAGGCACGTACCAGAGGGGACGGACGATACATCTTATAAAAGGACAGGATTTCTTCGGGAATTTCAAAATATGCGGTGTCATCGTCCAGTTCCTGCGCGATCAGTTCGTCACAAAATACAGGCGCCAAATCCTGTGCCGTCATCGGTGCGTGGGTTGCCGGGTTTAAAAGCGGCGCCGGTTTTTGTTTCATGTCTGCGCGTACATTGTACCAAGCCTTAGGGAGTTCTTCCTCATTGAGATAAATTTTGTACGGAATTTCCATAGTGAAAACCTCTTTCCTTTTCTGATTTATGAAACGGAGAGAGATGGGGGAAAATAAAAAAACTTGCGCCCGGAAGGAACAAGAATATCAGCGTATCAATCAAAAATGGTACAAAAACAATTCTCGTCTCATCCAAACTCTTCATGCTCTTCTCATCTCTATCTCATCTGGGGTCATTATAACAGGTGATTTTCGGTTTGTCAACTCTTTTTTTGTAAAAATTTTAATTTTTTTGCATTAACGTTGGAAGGCTAGGCATAAGTTAGGAAATATTTTCAATATTTGGTGGACTTTTTGGATAAACGTGGTATAATAACCTCATAGAAGCTGCGCAAGGTCGTATTTTGCGACTTGCCAAATGAAAATTTTGCCTATGAGAACATGGACGGCTGTGCGAAATGTTCTGGCAGGCAAATATTTTTTCTTGTGATTTCATAAGCGCGGCAGGAGACTGCCTGGAAGGGAATGGGACTTTTATGAATATTATTTTAGCCGGATGCGGCAAGGTGGGGAATGCACTGGTGCATAAGCTGCTGGAGGAGGGGCACGACCTGACCGTCATCGATACCGATGCAGCCAAGATCCAGCACATCACAGAGGAAGTGGATGTTATGGGCGTTGTGGGCAACGGTTCGTCCATCTCTGTCCTGACCGAGGCCGGCCTCGAGTCGGCGGATGTTTTTATTGCGGTTACCGGTTCGGACGAACTCAATCTTCTGTGCTGCATGTTTGCCAAAAAGGTCGGCAGCTGCCGCGCGGTAGCCAGGGTGCGCAACCCTATGTACAGCCGTGAGATGGAGTTTATTAAGCAGCAGCTTGGGATTTCGACCATCATCAACCCGGAGCTTGCCACAGCACGGGAGATCTCCCGGCTTTTACGGTTTCCCGCTGCCAGCAAAATTGATACCTTTGCCGGCGGAAAGGTGCAGCTGATTAAATTTCAGCTGCCGGAGGGGATTTTGGATCGGCCGCTGAAACTGAGCGAATTTTCGGCAAAAAT
>URTH01000026.1 GCA_900550775.1 uncultured Eubacteriales bacterium
GGACATGAAAACACGGTGACCGCAAACATCTCGGTGATCGATAAAACGGCGCCGTCCATTCGGTTTCAAAGCAATGCGGTTACACTGCAAACAGGAACCGAAGAAAAAGAGGCAGAGCAGCAAATTTTAGCGGATATCACGGTACAGGATTTGCAGTCCGGGGCAAATGCGCCGCTCGGCGATGCGTTTGGCAGCGTTGATGACGGCGTAACCGTAAGTCTTGACCTTAGCGGTGTGAACCTTAAAAAAGAGGGGATTTATCCCGTTAAGGTAACGGCGGCGGATCGGCTTGGAAACACGGCCGAAAAGAGTCATATTGTAACTGTGATGAAGGATGTGTATCGGTTTACCGTCAACGGCACACCGGTTTATGCAAATGATGTGGTTACGGCTGCCAAGGGAAGAATCCGCCTGCAAGGCACAGAGGGTGCAACATACTATTACGCAAAGGGGCATAAAACGGCGGCACAGATGAAGTACGCCAAAGGATTTGCGCCGGATGCTGGCTTTGATGCACTGCAAAACGGGTATTACACCGTTTTGGCAAAGGAAAGCGGACGGAGAATGTATTTGGTTTATGTGTACGTAAATTAAGAAACGGGGGTGCTGATGATCATGTTAAAACGGATGATTTCGATTCTTCTGATGATTTCCGTGATGGCGGCAATGCTGCCGGTGGGGGCGGTATTTGCCGATCCGACAGATGCCGGGACGGTTACCATATCCAATCAGTATATCAAGGTCATCGTCAACGAGGAAAACGGAGGATATGTGATTGCAACGCTTGACGGGGATATCCTGAAAAAAAGCGATGACAACGCCGCCCTTACCCATCGGGGAGAGCATTATGACACATCGTTTACCTCTTTTCGGATTGATTCTGACGAGTACGTGTTCGGAGAAAAATACGGATTGTTTGGATCAAAGTCCTCGGTGGTGGATACCCGGCTCACTGAGGATAACACCGCGGTGCAAAGCACCTGGAGCATCGGTGATTTTACGGTAGAACAAAAAATTACCCTGGTGAATAACGATGCCTCAGAGCAGTTGGGGACTGCCATGATTACCTACACGGTGAAAAACAATGCAAAGACGGCAAAAAACGTAAAAAGCCGTGTGTTAATGGATACCCGGCTCGGTGAAAAGGATTATGGCTATTATGAGGTGCCAAAGCAAAACCTGGGACAGGGATACGCCTATTTTGAATCTGAAAAAACCTGGGATTCGACCCTGGATCCTACCATCCGAATGCCGGCTGACTATTTTGTCCGGGATAATCCGTATTCGTCCAATATTGTCGGCTATGGGGTAAATAGCGTGTTTGCCGCGCAAAAGCCGTATAAAATGACCTTTGCGCATTGGGCAAATATCGCATCCACGGTGTTTGACTATACGCCGGACGAGACGCTGCATTTTACCAATGATAAAAATGACAAAAAGACGGCGGACAGTGCGGCGGCACTCTATTATGATCTGGGGAGCCTTGCGCCGGAACAGGAAAAATCCTTTTCGACCTATTACGGGGTGACGGCGAACCTGAAGAATAAAGACAACAAGGTGATTTTAAACACAACAGCGCCCTCAAAGCTGGAATTTAAGGATGCGGCACGCACGGCGTACCGGGGTTCGGAGGGGACAGACAATGTTGTCCGCATCAATGTCAATATGACAAATCCGCTCTATGCCGGCAAGACGTATCAAAAGCTGGCCGTGGTCGTTTATGCTTTGGGATTTGAGACCCAAAGACAGACGGACAGCGGCAGCTGGGTGACCTACAACAACGCGGATCCGATCTGTACGGAGGTTTTGGATTTCAAACCCGGCGAAAACCGCGTTACCTACTTTGATTTTCAGTTTACGCCCAAGGAGCGTGCGCAGCTCGGCACCTTTGCCGTCAAGGTTTTCGACATGGACGAGAGCGTCAACGAACTTGGCTATTATGCCGAGGACTATTGTCTTGCCGGGGTCGAGAATCATATGATACTTCCGGGAAGAGACGCAAAGCTCCCGGCGATTACCCTTTCTGCGCTTGCGCCGGACATCATCTATAACCGGGATATCCGTTATCTTACGGTACAGGGCCGCGGTATGGAATTTTTCAGGAGCGATCTATTAAATAAAGTGGAACTTCGCGGAGAAAACGGACTGAGCTATGAAGTGCCTTTGGATCACCTTATTTACGGGCAGGGCGAAAATCCGGACAGCATGAGCATCATGCTTGATACGGACATGGAGCCCGGCGTGTATCGGTTGCACTTTGTATGGAAGGACAACGCGAAAGAAGAGGCGTTAGAGGGCGTTCCTGCCGATTTTACCTCCGATGCAATGGTGGTGCATGTGTCCGGCGATATCAGGTATCACAACACCTGTTACGGCGTCGTGACGGTGCAGCGCGACAAGAATGAAACGTATCGGGTTGTCGCTTATAAGGATGAGGCGGAGTTTGAAAAGGCCGCAATTGCGGAAGAAAAGCTGCTGCTTTCGCTGCGCGGCGATATCCAAAAGGATCGTGCAAACCCCCGATTTTATCGGTTGGTGGGGAAAGATAAGGATGTTAATATCAACCACATCTTAAATTATCGCGGCGATGATCTGACGGTTGAAGAGAAAGAGGACGGCACGGTCGAGGTGCTGATGGACGGAAAGATCACAACGGTCGGTGCCAATACAACCGTACGCAACGGTACGGCGGCGTTTCGCTTAAAGGGAGTATGACGAGAGCGGCGTTGTCCGGGAGAACGGAGAACTGAGCGGCAATCAGGATTTTATCGAGCTGAAGTGGGACAATGCCTTTGATACCCTGACCACGGTCGGCGGATTTTTGATTGACATGAAGTACGGCGTTCTTGGTAAAATCCAAAATGACGATCAAACGATGTCCGACATTATGTCATTTGGCGGAAGCCTGGATCTTGGGTTTATGACGCCGGGCGGTGCGGCGGCCGTGCGGCAGAATACTGCTGCCGGCGCAAGATGGACGACGGCGTTTGATGAAGTCGAACACGAGGATGCGGGCGACGGCTATACCTTTGGCCTGACATTTGACGAGGACGCCGGAGAATTCCGATCCCAGGTAAAGGAGCGGGACGTTCCGCCTGCCAACAATGAGGCAGAACGGGTTGAGGCCGGCGCCGCGATCCACGATATCCTGTACGGCGGCAAAAGACCCGGATATATCGGGATCAATATGGAGGCGCATATTGCGCTGCCGCAGATCGTCAAGTTTTTACCCAACAAAATCGAAGGGGAGCTCAGCATTAACACCATAGGCGGATATCGGGTCGGCGTCAACGCGGCGGTTGAAACCGGGAACATCGCGCTTGCACTGGCGCTTGTGGTAAAATCCTCTCCGTCGGGTGCGCCGATTCCGGATAAAATGTATTTCTCGATGGGCGGTTTTGAGCCGGGCGTCAACGTTGACGGTCTGGGCATTGCCTGGGTTACCGGCGGAGGCGGCGGACTGGATCAGCTTTATGAGACCATCTACGGAAAAGACGGTGTTCCGCCGCTCACCGTTTTATTGCATGTCGAGTTTGATATCACCAAGATTTTGACCGGCAATGCCGATCTGGAGCTGTCGCTGCGGTCACTGAAGATATCCTTTGATGACCTCAGCCTTAAAATGCTGAAAGACGCAAAGTTTTTAAAGGGCGGAGAGATTGCGGTTGGCTGGTACCCCAATTTTAATCTGAATTTATCAGCCGGCGTAAAGTTTATGCAGATCATGGATGGCAGCTTTACCATTACGGCGGCAGCCGGAAAAGACGTTGCGGACTTTGTTCAGTTTGTGTTAAACGTTGCGCTCTCTCTTCCGCAGTACATCCCGATTGTCGGCGGTATGGAGCTTGCCGCGGCAGAACTGGGCGGCGGCAGCCAAAAGGTGTGGGGCTCGGTGGAGGTGCTCAGCCTGATTCGGGTCGGTTTTACCTATTATTGGGGCGGCAGCGTCAGCTTTACCCATGGCAACCCAAGCGGCATACAGACCTTTGCGGATCTTGCCTCAGATGATGAGGGGGTAAAGAGAACCAAACAATTATACCGCGAAATGTTAAAGCCGATGGAGCTTGGAACCGATGCGGCAAGCGGTGAGACGCAATTTGCATCCATAGGCGCGAACCTTTCGTACAGTGCCGGCAGTACGGCGGTCTCTGACTTTGCAACGAGAGTGCAGTCGGCAGAGCAGGACGGCGTGGTGCTGATTGACGCGCAAGGCAAGCAGACCCAAATCCTTACCAACCATGAACGCACCTGTCATTT
The DNA here is from genome assembly GCA_900550775.1 of uncultured Eubacteriales bacterium. Classification (GTDB taxonomy): domain Bacteria; phylum Bacillota; class Clostridia; order Monoglobales; family Monoglobaceae; genus Ructibacterium. The sequence continues at coordinate 4,258 of URTH01000026.1, forward strand.
GGTTACCTTTGGAGATGCCTGTGACTACATTCTCTCGATCAGCCGCGCAGACGGTGCGGCGCTTACACAGACCGACCTTGAAAGGGTAATGACGGTAAAGCAGGGAGGCAACGCATATGCGCTGCGGTATTATACGGCGCCCGGCGGCAATGCGACCGATGCGGAGAAGAAAGAGGCGCTGAAAAACGCCAATATCAATGTTTCCGGCAATGCGGCCTATATTGCCGTCCCGAAATCAGATACGAATCAAGGGATGCAGATTGCGTTTTCTGATCAAAACGCCTATGATATCAGCGCCGTAAGGGTGAACCCAATCGGTACGCTGACGGAACACCGGGCACAGATGGGAGAAAACGGCCTGATGGTGAACTGGAATGGTGAAAATCTGAGCGATCGTGCAAAAATCATTGTATCTGTTTCAGATGGCGATGCCGAAAACGGTATTGTACTCAACGACCGCGAAATCTTAGCCAATGAAAAAACGGCGGTTCTTCCGATTCCGGAGCAATTGGCAAGCGGCACATACAAGGTTTCTCTGACGCTGAGTGATGAAAACATCTGCTACGATAGCTATGACGCGGGGGCGGTTACGGTGCTAAACCGCCGTGCGCCCGGCACGATCGAGCGCGTCGGTATGGAAAACTGCGGCGATGATAAACTGAAAATTACAGTCGATACCGGTGAAGAAAAGTTTGACGGCTATCTTGTCGAGGTGTATGAGGACGGTGCGCTTGCCGATACCGGACTGTACTTTGCCAAGGGAGAAGAAATCATTGTTGGCGGACGGTATGAAATGCCGCTCCTGGACGATCAGGGAAACCCGATCCCTGCAACCGATGAAAGCGGAAATCCGATTTTGGACGGTGACGGCAACCCGAAGGGAAAGACTGTGCCGGTGGGCTATACACCGCAAAAGGAATATGTGGCAAAGGTCAGACTTTGCAATCTGGAAAAGGATGCAGAGGGAAATGAGGTCTATCACTGCGGCGCATATCAGACCTCACCGGGTGTGACGCTGAAAGCGTCTACAAGACCCGATGTTTCCATCCGATATGAGCAGGAAAAAGGCGCAATTTTGCTGCACGCTGATGTTCCTGTTTGCGGCGAGCTGTACATCGATGCAAAAACCGATGACGGGGCATGGTATTCGTACAAGGATGCGGCGCAAACGATTTCACAGGATGTTGCTCTTTCGGACGGAGAACATACGATTGAATTTTATGCAAAGGATGAAGAAGGCGATCACGCCATTGTGCAGGAGATTGTCAGTGTGGACACCACAGCACCTGTTGTAATGCTTTCCGCGCCGAAGAACGGCGACCGTTTTGACGGGGACAGTATCACCGTAACGGCGACGGCGGAAAGGGAGGCGGAATACCGTTTTCGTATCAACGGCGAGTCTGTTTCACCGACAGAGGCGGATATCTTTGCAGAAGGGATGCTAAAGGCGACGCTGCCGCTTGGAGCGGCAAAGAATACCGCAAAGATGAATCTGGAGGTTTTGGCAAAGGATGCGGCCGGTAATGAGACGGTGAAAAATGTGGTTTTAATCAACAAAAATGTTTCTGACATTGTTTCTGTTCAGATCATGAGCGATGATAAACCCATCGCTGACGGAACGCTTACACTGGCCGAAGGAGAAAGTGCAAAACTTAGGGTGCTCGGCACATTGGAGAGCGGCGACAGCGTGGATATCACGGATCTTTCGGCAACCTCACTGGCGGTGATCGGCGGTGTATCGGCAAAGCTGGATGGGGCAACGGTTACGGCCGCCCTTGCCGGCAAGACCCTTGTACGCGCCGGATTTGCGCTTGGCGGTGACGAATTTTTGTACGACGGCGTTGTGGTTGATACGGTGGATCGCATGCTGGTTTATACGGCGCTGGACGCGGCAATTGCGGAGGCAAAGCGGCTGGAAAACCGGGGCTACACGGAGGATAGCTGGAACGCGCTGCAAGATGCGATCCAAAGTGCGGAGCAGATAAAAGAAACCGAGGGTATCACCCAAAACGACATTGACCGCGCGGCAACGGCTGTGTCCGATGCGATTGCCGGATTAACCAAAAAATCTTCTGCATCCGGCGGCTCGTCCGGCGGCGGCATCGCATATTATACGGTTTCGTTCCGGACAAACGGCGGCAGCGAGGTAAAAAGCCAAAGGGTGCAATCGGGACTTTCTGTCGAAAGACCGGAGGATCCCGTAAAAGACGGGTATACGTTTGAGGGCTGGTATCTTGATAAGCAATTCTCGGTGCCTTACGATTTTGCGGATAAGGTCAAAAAGAGCTTTACGCTCTACGCAAGGTGGACAGAAAACGAGCCCGATGCCGAGGCTTGGGAAAACCCGTTTGAGGATGTCCGGGAGGGAGACTGGTTCTATCGGGATGTGGCATATGCAGTGAAAAACGGATGGTTCCGGGGAACCGAAACGACAACCTTTGCACCGAATGAACCCACGACCCGTGCGATGTTTGCGGCCGTTCTCTACCGTGCGGAGGGAGAGCCGCAAGTTGACGGAAGCGTTCCGTTTGCGGATGTCCCGGCGGACGCATACTACGAAAAGGCGGTCCTGTGGGCAGTACAAAACGGGATTGTAAACGGTGTTTCCGAAACCGAGTTCGCGCCCGACCAGTGGATTCAAAGAGAACAGATTGCGGCCATGATGCACCGCCTTGCAAAGGTTAAGGGATATGATGTGTCAGTGGGCGAGGACACCAATCTTCTGTCCTATGAGGATGCGGAGCGCATCTCGGAGTATGCGATACCTTCGATGCAGTACGCGGTCGGATCGGGAATGATAAATGGAAAAACCGAGACCATGCTCGCGCCCGGCGACCATGCGACCAGAGCGGAAATTGCGGCGATTTTGCGGAGGTTTTCGGAAACCAATCACGCATCATAAAAAACTTGCCAATCCAAAAGAATGTATTGCCGGTGATCATCGGACTGGGCTGCGCCCCTATTTATCCCTGCATCATTCATTCTACGCCGGCACATTTCGGCGCAGATAGGTCACAGGCGATCATCGGGGTGCAAATGGCGTTTGCCTATATAGGAACCTGTCTGATGCCGCCGTTTTTCGGGCTGATTGCCAACCACATAACCATTGCCCTGTTCCCGGTTTTTATCGCCGTGATTCTGGTCTTGATGGTGACGATGCATGAAATGATGATGCGGCAATTTAAAAAAGATGAATCCGCCGGTTCTTTAAATTAAAAACACGAAATACAGCAACGAAGCCCCCTGTTCCGACCGAACAGGGGGCTTCGTGATAAAACCGTCAATTCGTAGGATGATCGGATGAATTATTCAACCGTAACAACCCAGTTAAGGTCATCGGGCAGAGTGCCGTTCTGAATGCCGGTGATGGTATCAAAGATACGCTGGGTTACCTCACCGATTTGGTTGTTGTTAATCTTCATCACATGGTCTTCCCAGCGCAGCTCGCCGACCGGAGAGATGATTGCCGCGGTGCCGGTACCAAAACATTCTTCCAGTTTGCCGTCTTGGTATGCGTCATAGATTTCCTGGATGGAGATGCGGCGCTCGGAAACGGGAATCCCCCATTTTTTAAGCAGTTCGATGCTGGACATACGGGTGATGCCGCCCAAAATACTGCCGTTTAACATCGGGGTGACAACCTCGCCGCCGATTTTAAAGAAGATGTTCATCGAGCCGACTTCTTCTACATATTTCTGCTCTACACCGTCGAGCCAAAGCACCTGAGAATAGCCGCGGTCATGGGCGATGACCTGTGCCTTGATGCTGCTTGCGTAGTTGCCGCCGGTCTTGGTAAAGCCGGTTGCGCCGCGGACGGTGCGGACATAATGATCCTCTACATAAATTTTAACGGGATCAAGACCTTCCGGGTAGTAAAGACCACTGGGAGAGCAGATGATGAAAAACTTGTAGGTGTGAGACGGTCTGACGCCCAGGGACTCATCGGTGGCGATGATAAAGGGGCGGATGTAAAGCGATGCGCCCTCCTGCTCCGGGATCCAGTCCTGATCCAGTGCAACCAGCTCTTTGAGCGCCTCCACGCACAGATCAACGTCAAGTGCCGGAATGGCGAGACGGTCTGCCGAAAGATTCATACGTTCAAAATTTTTATACGGACGGAAGAGGCGGACATGGCCTTCCTTGGATTTATAGGCCTTAAGCCCCTCAAAAATCTCCTGTGCGTAGTGAAATACCATGGCGGAAGGGTCTAATTGGATCGGGCCGTAAGGCACGATGCGGGGGTCATACCAGCCCTTATCCTCAGCATAGTCCATCACAAACATGTGATCGGAAAAAATCTCACCAAAGGGCAGATTGTCCATGGTGGGTTTTTGTTTGGGTGTTGTTGTTTTTTCAATACGAATTTCCACCTTGATTAACCTTCTTTCCTCATTTTCATACATTTTTTTGCTTTTTAACAGTATAGCACAGGAAAAAACAAATTTCAATATATAAACTTGACAAAAACTGTACCATTTTTACCTTGACTTTATTTACCGAAATATATTATAATCAAAAGCAAGATGACAGGCGGCGAAAGTCGGCCGCATAAAGAACAGGAGGAAGAGTAGCAGTGGAGAATAAAACAGGATCGGGAGAGTATATTACCGTTGCGGCACTGGAGGACGGCGTGACCGTTATCGGCCTGACAAGCGGCCGGGATACCAAGTTTCATCATACGGAAAAACTGGATCGCGGCGAGGTGTTTATTGCGGAATTTACAGAGGTTACAACGGCGATCAAAATTCGCGGCAAGGCGAAGGTTTATACCAAGATGGGTGTTGTAGAGAGCGGCGAATAAAAAGTGCATATGCAGCGGAGGGGGATTTACTTGAAACGCAAGACAAAAATTATTTGTACCTTAGGGCCCGCCACGGACGATCCTAAGGTTCTGCGGGAGCTGATGCTGGCCGGTATGAACACGGCACGGCTCAATTTTTCACACGGCAGCTATGAGGAGCATAAGCGGCGGATTGACGCCGTAAAGGCATTGCGTGATGAATTGGGGCTTCCGATTGCGCTGCTTTTGGATACCAAGGGACCTGAAATCCGAACAGGCGATTTTGAAAACGGAAAAATCATTTTGGAAAAGGGACAAAAATTTACCTTGACGCCAAAAGAGATGCTCGGCACGCAGGAGATGACCCACATTACCTATCCGGGTCTTTCCAGAGATGTCGAAAAGGGCACCCGTATCTTGATCGACGACGGCCTGATTGAGATGGCTGTGACCCAGATTAAGGGCGGCGACGTGATTTGTGAAGTGTTAAACGGCGGCCCGGTCAGCAACCATAAAAGCATCAACGTGCCCGATGTCAATCTCACCATGGACTATATGAGCGAAAAGGATGTCGCCGATATCAAGTTCGGTGTGGAGCAGGGCGTTGACTTTATTGCAGCCTCCTTTGTGCGCAGTGCCTACGATGTTTTGGAGATTAAAAGGGTGCTGGAACAGTGCGGCGCGGAGACGATTCAGGTCATCGCCAAGATTGAAAACCGCCAGGGCGTTAACAATGCGGATCACATCATCAAAACCTGTGAGGGGATTATGGTGGCGCGCGGCGATATGGGGGTTGAGATCCCGTTTGAGGAGCTGCCCTCGGTGCAGAAGGAATTGATCGAAAAATGCTATCGCAGCGGAAGACGCGTTATTACGGCGACCCAGATGTTAGAGTCGATGACGCACAATCCGCGGCCGACCCGTGCGGAGACCTCGGATGTTGCCAATGCGGTTTATGACGGCACCTCGGCCGTGATGCTGTCCGGCGAGACGGCAGTGGGCGAATACCCGGTTAAAGCGCTGAAAACAATGGCGCAGATCTGCGTCAAGGCGGAAGAGGATATCAACTATATCAAGCGCTTTGAGGGCAGACACTTAATGGGCGGTATGGACGTTACCAATGCCATCTGCCATTCGGCGTGTACGACCGCACACGATCTGGGCGCGGCTGCCATTATCACGGTCAGTAAGTCGGGCTTTACACCGCGCGTGCTTTCGGGGTTTCGCCCCAAGTGCCCGATCATTGCCGGCTGTATGAGCGACCAGGTATACCGTCAGCTGGCGCTTTCCTGGGGGGTTACGCCGATTCATACGGAGATGAAAAAGACTTCGGACGCATTGTTTGACCATGTGGTGGATCAGGCGGTCAAGCAGACCTCGCTCATTGAAAAGGGTGACGTTGTGGTAATCACCGGCGGCACCTCGGTGGGAATCAGCGGCACGACCAATATTTTAAAGGTGCAGCTGGTGGGCGATATCCTGCTCAGCGGTACCAGCAGCTCCGGCAAAGCGGTCTGCGGTAAGGTTTGTGTGGCGCAGAATACGGCCGAGGCTTTAAATAATTTTGAGGCCGGCGATATTCTGGTAATCCCGGAGACCAGCAATGACATCATTTCGATTTTGCGCAAGGCCTCTGCCATTATCACCGAAAAGCCGGGACTCAGCTCCCACGCCGCCGTGGTTGGCATGACGCTGGATATTCCGGTGATATGCGGCGCGACCGGGGCGACCAATATTTTAAAGAACGGCACAACGATTACCATTGACGGCGTACGCGGAAGGGTATACAGCGGCGTTGCAAAGATTATATAGCGGCCATGCCGCGTTGCCTTGGCGGATCGCCGCCGGGGCAGAAAGGTTGTGAAAATCGGTATGTTCCGAACCAAGCTGCAAGTTCGTTACTGCGAAACAGATCGGATGGGTGTGGTGCATCATTCCAGGTATTTTCCCTGGTTTGAGGTTGGAAGGACGGAGTTTTTTAAAACGTCGGGCATGTCCTACGACGAAATCGAAAAAAAGGGCGTTTGGCTGCCGCTGGTGGATTGTTATTGCCGTTTTTACTGCGGCGCAAGGTATGGAGACGAAGTCTGGATTGAGGTCTGCCTCAAAGAGCTGGGCGCTGCAAAATGCAAGTTTGACTACCGGGTCATCCGCGTCTCTGACGAAGCGTTGCTGGCGTCCGGCAGTACGACCCACGGTTTTACAACGCCGGAGATGAAACCCATCAATCTCAAAAAGAAAGAGCCTGCGATTTATCAGCTGCTTTTATCGCTGCAGGAGGGAGAATTATGATACCGAATATTCTGACGACCGCCAGATTGCTTTTGGTACCGATTTTTGTGTACCTTGTGCTTGGCGCGCAAAATTTGCCGGGTGCGGCAGCGATTTTTGTACTGTCCGGTGTGACGGATGTGGTAGACGGGTATATCGCCAGACATTTTAACATGGTAACAAACTTTGGCAAGATTTATGATCCGTTTGTGGACAAGCTGATGCAGATTGCGGTGATTGTCTCGCTTGCCATTGCCAGGATCGTTCCTTATTGGATCATTTTGGTTGTACTTTTGAAAGAGGTCAGCATGATCGTCATCGGCGGCATTTTGTATCTGAAAAAGATTGTGGTGCATTCCAACTGGTACGGCAAGGCGGCAACGGTGATCTTTTATGCGATTGTCTTTTTGATGATTTTGTGGCGTGATATGCCGCATGTATGGTCTACGGTTCTGTTGGTGATTATGATTGCGGCCATGGCCTTTTCGGCCGGTGCCTATTTGGTCGATACGGTGCGGCACTATGATGTAAAGCGCGTTTTAAAATAGGATCATATAAAAATTTATGACCGGCTGGGTGTGCAGCCGGTCATTTTACGGGTGAGATACGGTATGAAACAAGAAAAAGAGTACCATGTTTTGCGGCTGGTTAAAAATTTAAAGTATCGGCTGGTGTGGCAGGGAATTTTGGTCGGCATTGCTGCCGGTGTGATTGTCTCGCTTTACCGGCTTTTGCTCAGCCGTGCGGAGCAGTTTTCCAAAATGGTTTATGCGGCCGCAAAAGCACATGCGTGGACGGTTGTCACGGTGTTTGCCCTGCTGATTTTGATCGGAATTTTTGTGGGATACCTTACAGAGAAGGAACCCATGATCAAGGGCAGCGGTATTCCGCAGGTCGAGGGACAGATTTTAGGGTTCTTTCAGGTTTCGTGGTGGCGGATCATTTTGGGAAAGATTGTCGGCGGCGCATTGGCGATCGGCGCCGGGCTGTCGCTTGGCAGAGAGGGGCCTTCGATTCAGCTGGGCGCGGCGGCCGGTGAAGGCGTTGCAAAGGGACTTGGGCGTGACGAGACCGAAAAGCGGTATCTTTTAACCTGCGGTGCCAGTGCCGGGCTGGCTGCGGCGTTTAATGCGCCGCTGGCCGGGATGCTCTTTTCCCTGGAGGAGGTTCATAAGAATTTTTCGGTCAGCGTGCTTTTGTCGGCGCTGTCCTCGGCGGTTACGGCAGATGTCGTCAGTAAACTGTTTTTTGGGATGGATTCGGTGTTCGGCAGCCATGTACTCAGTCCTCTGCCGCTCCGCTATTATCTGTATCTGCCGCTTTTGGGGATTTTGCTGGGCGTTTGCGGCTGGATCTATAACAACACGCTGCTCGCCGCGCAGCAAGCCTATCGAAAGATTACGTTTTTAAAACGTCCCTATGTGATGGTGATTCCGTTCCTGTTTGCCGGGCTTTTTGGGTTTTGCCTGCCGGAGATTACCGGCGGCGGACACGGCGTGGTAGAAGCCCTGCTTGCCCACAAGCTCGCACTGGGAACGATGGCGTTATTGCTTGCCGCAAAGTTTTTGTTTTCGATGATTTCGTTCGGCAGCGGCGCACCGGGAGGAATTTTCTTCCCGTTATTGGTGCTGGGCGCACTGGCAGGCAGCATTTTTGCAAAAATGATTGGTCTTGATGAAGAATATTTTATCAACTTTGTGTTTTTGGGCATGGTGGGTATGTTTACGGCGATTGTGCGCGCACCGGTGACCGGGATTGTTTTGATCGTGGAAATGTCGGGTTCGCTGACCCAGATGCTGACCGTGTCTTTGGTTGCGGTCTGCGCCTACCTGATGGCGGATCTGATGGGGGCAAAACCGATTTATGAATCGCTGCTTGCCAATATGAGAAAGACGGCGCCGAGTGCGACGGAGGAACAGGCAGAAACAGAACGCGTCCTTTTGAATTTTGCGGTTGAAACAGGCTGCACCGCCGACCAAAAGAGAATCGGCGAATTAAAGTGGCCGGATCGCTGTCTCTTGGTCAGCGTCACCCGCGGCGGAGAGGAAATCATTCCGCACGGCGACACCAAAATGCAGACGGGGGATTATGTTGTGGTGCTTTGCCCTAAGGAACGGGAGAGTTTTTGCCGCAAGCGTTTGCAGCGGCAGTTTAGCAAGAAGGGATAGAAGAGGATATCATAAAAAAGAGTGTAAAAAAGGATTGCCATAGCGAAAGCCATGGCAATCCTTTTGCTGTTTCGGTTATTCCACCGTAACGGATTTTGCAAGGTTACGGGGCTTGTCGATGTCTAAGCCCTTTAAGGAGGCAACATAATAAGCGAACAACTGCAGCGGAATGACCATTTCGGACGGAGCGGTAAGAGAGCCGCAGTCCGGAACATAAATCACGTGATCCGCCTCTTTGGCGATCTCGGTATGTCCCTCCTTAGCGATGGCAATCACAACGGCGCCGCGTGCTTTGACCTCTTTGATGTTGCTGAGCATCTTATCATACAGGGCGTCTACGCCGCAAAGGGCAACCACGACTGTTCCCTTTTCGATCAGGGCAATGGTGCCGTGCTTTAATTCGCCGGCTGCATAGGCCTCGGAATGAATATAGGAGATTTCCTTCAGCTTTAAGGAACCCTCTAAAGCGACCGCGTAATCCAGGGTACGGCCTAAGAAGAAGATGCTCTTGCTGTTGTAGTGCAGAGAGGCAGTGTACTGGATTTCACCCTTGTTGCCAAGAATTGCCTCAACGCGCTCCGGCAGGGTCTCCAGATCTTTTAAATAGGAGGCCATCTTGCCGTCCGTGAGCAGCTTGCGCTCCTGCGCAATGTAGAGCGAAAGCAGGTAGATGGCGGTCAGCTGTGTGCTGTACGCCTTGGTGGTTGCCACGGCGATTTCCGGTCCTGCCCAGGTATAGAGGACGTCATCGGCCTCACGGGCAATGGCGCTGCCCACCGCGTTGACAATTGCAAAGGTGCGTGCGCCGAGTTTTTTGGCCTCACGCATGGCGGCGATGGTGTCGGCGGTTTCGCCGGACTGGCTGATGACAATCACCAGAGAATGTTCGTCCACAATCGGGTTCATATAACGAAATTCCGATGCAATGGAGGCTTCCACCGGAATCCGCAGCATCTGCTCGATGACATACTTTCCGACTACGCCGACATGATAGGCGCTGCCGCAGGCAACAATGTAGATGCGGTTGACCGTGCGCAGATAGTCGGCAGTAAGTGTAATATCGTCTAACACGATGCGCCCGTCTTTGATACGGGGGCTGATGGTGTCGCGCAGCGCTCTCGGCTGCTCCATGATTTCTTTGAACATAAAATGCTCATAGCCGCCTTTTTCCGCAGCGGAGATGTCCCAGTTTACCTTGAAAACTTCCTTGTGGACTTCCTCGCGGTCGGTGTTATAGATTTTTACCGCATCGGCGCTAAGCAGAACGATCTCGTTATTTTCCAGGAAATAGACGTTGCGGGTATGGGACAAAATGGCCGGAATGTCAGAGGCGATAAAGTTTTCTCCCTCGCCGAGGCCGACAATCAGCGGACTTTCCTTGCGGACAGCGACAAAGGTGTCGGGCGTGTCGGCACAGAGAATGCCGAGCGCATAAGAACCTTCGACCTTTTGAATGACCTTGGTGACGGTGTCGATGATGTCACCGTCATAATAATATTCAACCAGGTGCGCAATGACCTCGGTATCGGTTTCCGAAATAAAGGAAAAGCCCTTTTGGATGAGAAATTCGCGCAGACGAATATAGTTTTCGATAATGCCGTTATGCACCACCGCGAATCGGCCGGAATTACTCAGATGCGGATGCGAATTGGTATCGGACGGTTCGCCGTGGGTTGCCCAGCGTGTATGGCCGATGCCGACCGTGCCGATCATGGATTTTCCGCCGTCGATCTTCTCGGAGAGAATCGCCAGTCTGCCCTTGGATTTTTTGACATCGATGCCGTCCGGCGTCATTACGGCGACTCCGGCGGAGTCATAACCGCGGTACTCCAGCTTGCTAAGACCGTCTAATAGAATCGGTGCTGCCTGCTTCACAAGCACACCGGTGACACCCTGTTCGCGCAGCTGCTTCGCGA
>URTH01000027.1 GCA_900550775.1 uncultured Eubacteriales bacterium
CCTTTTCAGGTCGTAGAATTTTGAGAGAGCGGATTGTTCCCTTTCGGCTAATCAAGCGGGGTGTCCAGCTTGGACAGTTTTTCTAAAATAATTTCTTCCTCGGTGCGGTTATGCGGCTGCGATTCAATCTTTTTGCGCAGCGCCAGCATCCGTGCATCTGTGTCGGAGATGATGTCAGCACATTCTCTCAGTTCTTTGACAATCTGCTGATCGTCCTCGTTCTCCTTTTTGTATTTGATCTGATGTTCCAGGCTTGCCCAAAAATCCATGGCAATGGTACGGATCTGCACCTCTACCTTAACCTGTTTTTTGCGGTCGGCAAAAAAGACCGGCACACTCACCAAAAGATGCAGGCTGCGGTAGCCGTTGGGCTTTGGGTTTGCAATATAGTCCTTGCGCTTTAGCAGCGTAATGTCGTCCTGCGCAATCAGGGTCTCTGCCAGCAGATAAATATCATCCACATAGGAACAAATGACACGGATTCCGGCAAGGTCATTGACATAGTTTTCAATGTTTTCCAGGGTAAAGCTTCTGCCCTGCCGCTCCAGCTTATCGCCCAGACTGCTGGTGGATTTCAGCCGCGTCTTGACCGAGCGGATGGGGTTTCGCTGGTAGCGCACATTAAATTCTGTATTTAGCACGTCAAACTTTGTGCGGATTTCCTTCAGCGCACAGGTGTAAATCATGCGCATCTCCTTATAAGACACCACCATTTCCATCATGGGGCGCGCCTGCTTGACCAGCGCCAGCTGGCTTTGCTCCTCCAGCGGTATCGATTTTGTTGAAAGCTCTAAAAACGTTTGTGTTTCCGGCTCGGTTAAAACATCGTAGCCGTACAGTCCCAATTCCTGTCCCTTCATCGGTATTCTCCTTCGTATCTTTTATCTCTTCATCATATCATTGGATCGTCTCTTCCTAATATAGACAGTATCGCAAACCGACGGGAAAGTCAAGGCTGTTTTTGTAAATTTTTTATGATATTCCCTCCATCGCACGCCAACGCTCCGTCCGCACGGTCTGCGCCGGAAAAAAACAATTGCGGCATACATCTTTTCCTTCTTTCACGGGCGGATGCAAAATGGGAAAACGCCGATTTGCTTTGTATCGGGCTTTGGGCGGTATAAATGGCAAAACACGCCGCATCGGCGTAAAAACGCAGCTTGGATTTGCGATTTTTACACCGTATTGATTGGCAAAGTGTGAAAATGCCACAAAAAACGACCCTTTCATCTTTGTGAGCCTTATGGAAAATTGTGCAAGTATACAAATTTTAAACATTTTTTAAAAACTTCTGGTAATTTTGTTCATTTTATAGTACAATGAGGAATAGTGAAAAATGTTTTTACACATATATTTTTTAAAAAAGGAGAAATGGTGAAATGAACAAGCAAGAATTGGTATCGGCTATGGCCGAGAAAGCAAACCTGTCTAAGAAAGATGCAGAGGCTGCTTTGGCAGCATTCATCGGTTCCGTACAGGACGCTTTAAAGAGCGGTGAGAAGGTTCAGTTAGTTGGTTTTGGTAGCTTTGAGGTTCGTGACAGAGCAGCCAGAGTGGGCAGAAACCCGCAGACCGGCGCTGAGATGAAGATCGAAGCCGCTAAGATTCCGACCTTTAAGGCAGGCAGCAGCTTAAAAGAACTGATCAATAAATAAGCTTTGTGGTGCATGAAAATAACCGACGGCTTTTGCCGCCGGTTATTTTTTTGTCTCTTCCTCTTTTTAGGCCTGTTCCGCCTCGCGGTAGCGGGCAATCACACCGCGCATGGTCTCGGCGGCCGGGCCGCCGATCAGCTTTCGCTGGCTGACGCAGGTGGAAAGCGAGATTGCGTCATAGATATCCTCGCCGATGAGGTCGGAGAAGGATTTCATCTCCTCCATAGAGAGTGCGTCAATCACGGTATCCTTTTCAATGCAATAGGCAACCATTTTTCCGACCACGCTGTGCGCGTCGCGGAAAGGAAGCCCCTGCTTTACCAGGTAGTCCGCAACATCGGTCGCATTGGTAAAGCCGCCCTTGGCGCCCTGCAGCATCCGATCCTTTCTTACGGTCATGGTGGCAAGCATTTTGCCGAACACCGGCAGGCACATTTTTACTGTGTCCACGGCGTCAAAGATTTGTTCCTTATCCTCCTGCATATCCTTATTATACGCAAGCGGAAGTCCTTTCATCACGGTCAGAAGCCCCATCAGATCGCCGTAAACCCGACCCGTCTTGCCGCGTGCCAGTTCGGCAACGTCAGGGTTCTTCTTCTGCGGCATGATGCTGGATCCGGTGCTGTACGCATCGTCCAGCTCAATGAATCCGAATTCATGCGAGCTCCAGAGAATCAGCTCCTCCGAGAATCGGCTCAGATGCATCATCACCATAGACAGATCAAAGGCCAGTTCACAGACGAAATCGCGATCCGACACGCCGTCTAAGCTATTTTGCGTCACTGCGGCAAAGCCCAGCTTTTCTGCGACAAAGGCGCGGTCTAACGGATAGGTCGTCCCGGCCAGCGCACCGCTGCCGAGCGGCATCACATTGATCCGCTCCCGACAGTTTAAAAGCCGCTGCCCGTCCCGCAAAAACATCTCATAATAGGCCATCACATGATGCGCGAGCGTAATGGGCTGCGCCTTTTGCAAATGGGTATAGCCCGGCATAACGGTTTCGAGATTCGCCTCGGCCAGGTCTAAAATAACATGCCGCAGCGATCCCAGCATCCTCGAAATCGCGTCCGCCTCGTCACGCAGATACATGCGGATATCCAGCGCCACCTGATCGTTACGGCTGCGGCCGGTATGCAGACGCTTGCCGACATCGCCGATCCTGGAAATCAGGATGGTTTCAATGTTCATATGGATATCCTCGGCGTCAATCATAAACTCGACCTTGCCGTCCTCGATATCGCGCTTGATTTCGCCCAGTGTTTTTACGATCAGTTCCGCATCGGCCTTGGGGATAATCCCCTGCCGCCCCAGCATCTCGGCATGTGCCTGGCTGCCCAAAATGTCCTGCCGGTACATGCGCGCGTCAAAGCGGATGGAGGAATTAAAATCATCCACCAATGTATCTGTGGCCTTTGAAAAGCGGCCGCCCCACAATTTTGCCATCTTGTCAACTCCTTATCATGAAATAGGAATGGCGGTGTAAAACGACTTTTACACCGCCGAAACCTGCTTCTACTGATTCTTTTGTTTCATCATTGCCCGAACTTTCAGCGGCAGACCGAACAGATTGATAAAGCCTTCCGCATCCTTATGGCTGTAAAGCTCATGGCTGTCGCCAAAGCTTGCGATATCCTCGTTATACAGAGAATACGGCGATTTTGCGCCGGCCGGAGTCACGCTGCCCTTATAGAGCTTTAAGCGAACCTCACCGGTAACGGTCTCTTCCATCGAGTCAACCATCGCGGAGAGCGCCTCACGCAGGGGCGTGAACCATTTTCCGTCATAAACAAGCTCGCTGAACTTAATGGCAGCCTCACGCTTGAAGGCTTGGGTGTCACGGTCTAAGCAGAGATATTCCAGCTCCTGCAATGCGGCATACAAAATGGTGCCGCCCGGCGTTTCGTACACGCCTCTCGACTTCATGCCGACCAGACGATCCTCCACGATATCGGCAATGCCGATGCCGTTTTTGCCGCCCAGCTCGTTCAATTTCTCAACCAGGACACGGGCAGACAGCTTTTCACCGTTTAAGGAAACGGGAACACCTTTTTCAAATCCCAGGGTAATGTAGGTCGGGCTGTCCGGTGCCTTCTCCGGCGATACGCCGAGCTTTAACAGGGAATCCAGCTGCGGCTCATTGGCCGGATCTTCAAGATCCATGCCCTCATGGCTGATGTGCCAGATGTTGCGGTCTCTGGAGTAGAGATCCTTTTTGGTAACCGGGATCGAAATGCCGTGCGCCTCTGCATAATCCACAGCGTCCTCACGGGATTTGATATCCCAGATTCTCCAGGGAGCAATAATTTTAAGGTGCGGCGCCAGCGCCTTGATGGTGAGCTCAAAGCGAACCTGGTCGTTCCCCTTGCCGGTTGCGCCGTGGCAGATGGCAACTGCGCCCTCTTTTTCGGCGATCTCAACCAGACGCTTTGCGATAATCGGCCGTGCGTGAGAGGTTCCCAAAAGGTACTTGCCCTCATAAACGGCGCCGGCCTTTACGGTCGGGATAATGTAATCCTCAACGTATTCATCGCGCAGATCTTCGATATAAAGCTTTGACGCGCCGCTGGCCTTTGCGCGCTCCTCCAGACCCTCGGTCTCTTTGCCCTGACCGACGTCGCCGCAGACCGCGATCACCTCATAGTCGTAATTCTCAATCAGCCAGGGGATAATGATGGAAGTATCCAGCCCGCCCGAATAAGCAAGTACAACTTTTTCCTTTGCCATTGTAAATTCCTCCAATCTGTGGTATGCTTATCTTATTGCATCATTATATAACACTGTCTGCCATTTTTCAATAGAGATTTACAAAAAAATAGCACGAAAGTTTGGAGGAAAACCATGATTATTTTGGGAATTGACCCAGGATTTGCGATTGTCGGCTACGGGGTTTTGGAGTATCAGAGCAACCGGTTTCGGGTACTGGATTACGGCGCAATCACCACGGACGCGTCGATGGAGATGTTCTCGCGGTTTCAGTCGATCTACAACGATCTGACGGAACTGATCGAGCGATTCAACCCGGATTTTATGGCGATTGAGGAGCTGTTTTTTAACAGCAACCAAAAGACCGCCATCAATGTCGCCCAGGCGCGCGGCGTGCTGCTGCTTGCCGCCATGCAGCACGATGTCAGGATTTATGAGTACACGCCGCTGCAGGTCAAGCAGGCGGTGGCCGGCTATGGCCGCGCCGAAAAAAAGCAGGTGCAGCAGATGGTTAAGCTGCTTTTAAACCTGCCCAAGGTACCAAAGCCGGACGACACGGCGGACGCGCTGGCGATCGCGATCTGCCACGGGCATTCCTACAATCCGCGCCGCATTCTTCCGCAGAAATAAGGATGAAAGAGGCTGTAAAACCGCAGTTTTACAGCCTCTTTTTATTTATCATTGAATCAGATCCTCGGCGGCATCACTCGGCATCCGAAGATCGCCCCTCGGCGACAGGGCAACGCTGCCGACCTTGGGGCCGTCCGGCATGCAGGAGCGTTTAAACTGGCTTCTGAAGAACCGCCGCATAAAGATATCCAGCCATTTTTGAATGGTCGGCGTGTCGTAGCAGCCCGAAAACGCGTTTTGTGCCAGGTGCAGAATTTTATCCTTTGAGAATCCCCAGCGCAGCATGTAATAGAGGAAAAAGTCATGCAGCTCATAAGGCCCCACGATTTCCTCCGTCTGCTGCGCGATGGTGCCGTCCTCCTCCGGCGGCAAAAGCTCCGGACTGACCGGTGTATCCAAAATATCATAAAGGGTTTCCTTTAAGCCGCTTTCGCTGCTGTCCGCCACATAGCGTACCAGGTGACGCACCAGTGTTTTGGGCACCGAAGCATTCACGCCGTACATCGACATATGGTCTCCGTTATAGGTGGCAAAACCGAGCGCAAGCTCCGACAAATCGCCGGTGCCGACCACAATTCCGCCCGTCTGATTGGCGATATCCATCAGCACCTGAGTACGCTCTCTCGCCTGTGCGTTCTCATAGGTCACGTCATGCACGCGCTCATCCGCGCCGATATCCGATAAATGCTGCCGCACGGCGGCTTTGATATTGACCTCACGCAAGGTTGCGCCAAGCCCCAGGATCAGGTTTTTGGCATTCTGATAGGTGCGGTCGGTGGTGCCAAAGCACGGCATCGTCACCGCGACAATGCCGCTGCGCGGCAGATTTAAACTATCAAATGCACGCGCGGTCACCAGGAGCGCAAGCGTACTGTCAAGTCCCCCGGAAATGCCGACCGTCACCGTTTTTAACCCGATATGCATCAGCCTCTTTTTCAAACCGTGGTACTGGATCGCAAAAATCTCTTCACACCGGTTTCTGCGCCCCTTCTCCTCCGACGGCACAAAGGGATGCGGATCAAAGCACCGCTCCAGCGCGGTTTCGCTGCACCGGCCGCCGAACGGGATTTTTAAATAGCCGTCGTCCTCCTTCGGCCGGAAGGTGCTGAGCCGTCTGCGCTCCAGCACGACACGCGCGACATCGATATCCGCGTATAAAATCTGCTCGCAAAACGGCTTTGTCTCGCCGAGCAGCGTTCCGTTTTCATAGATCATGCTATGACCGCTAAAGACCAGGTCAGTCGTGGATTCGCCCTGACCGGCATCGGCATAGAGATAGGCGCAAACCGCCCGTGAGGACTGCGACCGAAGCAGCGTGCGGCGGTAGTCGCTCTTTCCGATGATTTCGTTGCTGGCAGACAGATTCACCAGGACAGTGGCACCGCACAGGGCATGCGAAACACCCGGCGGTTCCGGCGCCCAGAGATCCTCGCAGATTTCTGCGGCAACCTTAAAATCCTCCATGTATTCCGCACAAAAGATGAGACGGGGGCCAACGGGAACCGTCTCGCCGCCGATGCGGACGGTTGTGTTTTCTTCCAGTACCGAAAAATGCCGCATCTCATAAAATTCACTGTAATTGGGCAGATACTTTTTGGTCGCAAACCCTAAAATCCTGCCTCCCTGCAAAAACGCGGCCGCATTATAAAGCTTGTCCCCGACCGCCAGCGGCAGTCCTACCACCGCCAATAAATCCAGCGTTTCGGTTTCTTTGGCGATCCGCAGCACCGCATCTTTGGCTTTTTGGATCAGCGCCGACTGAAAAAACAAGTCGCTGCAGGTATAGGCGGTCAGCCCCAGCTCCGGGAACACAACCAGCCGCGCGCCGTGTTCTGCCGCCGTATGCATTGCGGCAATGGTTTTTTGGGTATTAAAAGTGACATCTGCCACCCGAACCTCCGGCGCCGCCGTGGCCACCTTGACAAATCCGTAGTTCATACGCTCCCTCTTTTCTATCTTGATTCTGAAATCGACTGTGCGCGCCGCCGCCGAAGATAAGCAATCAGCGCATAGGCCAGCGGCGTCCCCGCAATGGCCTCAACACCCAGTTTTGTAATATATTGTACCCCGATCATGCTCATTAAATCCCGTACCGGCGCGGTGCCGCCAAAGGCAATCAGCACAAAAATCACCGTGTCAAAGACATAGCCCAGCACCGAGCTGCCGATGGTACGCACAAAAAGCAGTTTTCTGCCCGTTTTTTCTTTGATTTTTTCCATCATCCACGCATTGGACAGTTCGCCGAACAAAAAGGCAATCAGCGACGCCGCCACAATCCGCGGCACATAACCAAAAATCTGCGCATAGGACGCGTCCACGCCCGGCGTATAATCCGGCGCCGGAATCAAAAGCCCCAGCGAGGTAAAGCCGATCAGCAATGCGTTACAGAAAAACGTAATCCAGATGACGCGCCGCGCCGTTTTAAAGCCCCAGATCTCCGTCAGTGTGTCCCCCAGCATATAGGCAAAGGGGAACGTAATCGTTCCTGCGTCAAACAAGACAAGGTCACCCACGATAATCGCCTTGACGGCCAGGATATTGGCCGCAAGATAAAACGTCACCGTAAGACATGCGATCGCTGCAAGATACAGATCGGATGATGTCTGGTTTTTTACAGGGTTTTCCAGTACCTGATGTTTCATTTTTGATTTCCTCCTGAAAATGAAGTTTGATATATATTTTTTATTATTTTTCTTTGATTATCGCACCGATCAGGCGGCCGTCCCGATAGTCCTCCGCCCTGACCAAAACCGTTTGGCCGGGCTTTTGCTCTCCCTGCACCGAAACGTCCATATAGTTCGCCGTCGTCCCGTGGCAAATGTCGCCCTGCATCTGCTCGGTCAGCACCGAAAGCGTTTTGCCGAGGTATGCACGGTAAAATGTCTCCTTCATGCGATCCGCCAGATTTCGCATTGCAAGGGCGCGCTGCGTTTTGACCTCCTCCGCCACCTGATCGGGAAATGCGGCCGCCGCCGTCCCCTTACGGATAGAATACGGGAAAATATGCATCTTGGCAAACTGCATCTCCCTGCAAAAATCGTAGGATTTTTGAAACTCCTCCTCCGTCTCGCCGGCAAAGCCGACCATCAAGTCCGTTGTGATGGCGGCGTCGGCAAAATGCCCACGCAGGCGTTCTGCGGCGCGGCGATACGCTGCGGTATCGTAGTGCCGCCGCATCCGGCGCAGCGTCTCGTCGCAGCCACTCTGGAGCGACATATGAAACTGCGGACAAAGCTTTGGCAGCTTTGCGGCGCGGCGGACAAAGTCCTCGGTTACGGTCACCGGCTCCAGCGAACCCAGGCGAATCCGGTTGATCCCGTCCGCCTCGTGCACTGCCTCGATCACATCGATCAGTCCGACGCCGTCCTTTTTGTCGCGGCCGTACGCGCCGATCTGAATCCCGGTCAGCACCACCTCGCCGTAGCCGGTCTCGCCCAGCGCCTGCGCCTCCTGCCGGATCTTTTCCAGCGACCGCGAGCGCACCGGCCCTCTCGCGTAGGGAATGATGCAATAGGCGCAAAAGTTATTGCATCCGTCCTCGATCTTTAAATTTGCGCGTACTCTGCTTTGACTGTGGGTAATTCCCAGTTCCTCATACGCGGTCTCCTTGCGGATATCATCGACATAATCGCCCTTCTCTCCCAAAATGGCGCGCTCTGTCAGTTCGACAATCCGGCTGCGCTGCCGGTTGCCGACCAAAAGATCCGCGCCGGTCTCGCGGCGCAGGGTCTCGGACTCGGTCTGTGCAAGGCAGCCGCAGACCGCGACAATCGCGTTCGGGTTTTCACGCCGGGCGCGGCGGATCTGCTGCCGGCTCTTCTGCGCGCCGGTGCCGGTCACGGTACAGGTGTTAATGACATAGATATCGGCGGCCTCTTTGCCGGAAACGACCGTATAGCCGGCCTGTGAAAACAGGGCGGACATGGCCTCACTCTCGTATAAATTGGTTTTACAGCCCAAAGTTATCAGCTTTACAGTAATTTTTTTCACATCCTCATTTTCGCATCCACCTTCCAAAAACTGCCGTTTTTACGGCGTTTTTGGAGGGTAAAATCCGATATTATCCAATTTGCATAAATGCCATAAAATAAAATTATGGAATAATTATATAATTTCTCATTGACTAATGCAAGAAAAAATTATATAATTTAGGTGTAGAAATGAAAAAAAATTTAGGAGGTTATATGAAAATGAAAGAATTCACTGTACTTTTGAGCTCAATCAATGACGTGAAGGCCTTTGTCAATGTGGTAACCAAGTACGATTTTGAAATCGATTTGACATCCGGAAGATACGTTGTTGACGCAAAATCCATTATGGGTATTTTCAGTCTGGATCTGACCAAGCCGATCAAGGTGGAAGCACACAGCGACGACTGCGATCAGCTGATGAAAGAACTGGATTCCTTTATCCAAAAATAAAATGAAACCAAAATCCCTGTCTGCAAACGGACGGGATTTTGTCGCGTTCAAACCCAAAGCAGGAGGACGGTCATGACAAATCCGTTTATGCGTGCCGCCCTGGACGAAGCACGGCGCGCCTACATAGCCGGAGAGATTCCGGTCGGCGCAGTGATTGTGAAAGATCAGAAAATCATTGCCCGCGCCCACAATCTGCAGATGGCAAACCAAGATGCGCTCTGCCATGCGGAAGTCCTGGCGATTCAGTCGGCCGGCCGGATTCTTAAAAGCCGGCATCTGTCGGACTGTGACCTGTATGTGACCTTAGAGCCGTGCGCCATGTGCTGCGGCGCGATTGCACAGGCAAGGCTGCGGCGCGTCTATTTCGGCGCTTATGATCCAAAAGGCGGCTTTGCCGTCTCCAATGCGGCGCTGTTGTCACACCCGGCACTGATGCACAAGGCGGAGTGCTACTGCGGCATTATGGAGGATGAATGTGCTGCGCTGCTGCGGAAGTTTTTTTCTGACCTGCGGCAGTCCGATCTACGAAAACAAAATCAGTAAAACCAACGTAAAAAATTAACTTTATATACATGGAGGTAACACGAATGGCAAAAAAGTATGTATACCTTTTTAGCGAAGGTGACGCAACAATGAGAGAGCTTCTCGGCGGTAAAGGTGCCAACCTTGCCGAGATGACCAAGATGGGTCTTCCTGTTCCGCAGGGATTCACCGTTTCGACCGAGGCCTGCACTCAGTACTATGAGGACGGCAGAAAGATCAACGATGACATCCAGGGGCAGATTAACGAATATATTGTAAAAATGGAAGAGATTACCGGCAAGAAATTCGGGGATACCGAAAATCCTCTTCTGGTGTCTGTACGTTCTGGTGCGAGAGCATCCATGCCGGGTATGATGGACACCATCTTAAACCTCGGTTTAAATGAGGACGTTGTCAACGCAATCGCAAAGAAATCCGGTAATGACCGCTGGGCTTGGGACTGCTACCGCAGATTTATCCAGATGTATTCCGACGTTGTTATGGAAGTCGGCAAGAAATACTTTGAACAGCTCATCGACGAAATGAAGGCAAAGAGAGGCGTTACGCAGGACGTTGAACTGACCGCGGACGACTTGAAAGAGCTTGCCGGACAGTTTAAGGCAGAATACAAAGAAAAGATCGGCGAGGACTTCCCGACCGACCCGAAGGAACAGCTGATGGGTGCCATCAAGGCCGTATTCCGTTCCTGGGACAACCCCAGAGCAAACGTATACCGCCGCGACAACGATATCCCGTATTCCTGGGGTACTGCCGTTAACGTACAGATGATGGCATTCGGTAACATGGGCGACGACTGCGGTACCGGTGTAGCATTCACCAGAGATCCTGCAACCGGCGAAAAGAAACTGATGGGCGAATTTTTGACCAACGCACAGGGCGAGGATGTTGTTGCCGGCGTACGTACGCCGATGCCGATCGCACAGATGGCAGAGAAGTTCCCGGCTGCATTTAAGCAGTTTGAACAGGTTTGCAAAACGCTGGAAGATCATTACAGAGACATGCAGGACATGGAGTTTACCGTTGAGAACGAGAAGCTTTACATGCTGCAGACCAGAAACGGTAAGAGAACCGCACAGGCTGCTTTAAAGATTGCCTGCGACCTGGTTGACGAGGGCATGATCGATGAGAAAAAGGCAGTTGCCATGATCGATCCGAGAAACCTTGACACGCTGCTGCATCCGCAGTTTGACGCAAAGGCATTAAAGGCTGCAACGCCGATTGCTAAGGCACTGGGCGCATCTCCGGGCGCTGCTTGCGGTCAGATCGTATTCACCGCTGAGGACGCAAAGGCTTGGAACGAGGCCGGCAAGAAGGTTGTTCTGGTTCGTCTGGAGACCTCGCCGGAGGATATCGAGGGCATGAAGGCTTCGCAGGGTATTCTGACCGTTCGCGGCGGTATGACTTCACACGCTGCCGTTGTTGCACGCGGTATGGGTACCTGCTGTGTATCCGGCTGCGGCGACATCGCAATGGATGAAGAAAACAAGAAGTTTACCCTGGCAGGCAAGACCTATGTAGAGGGTGACGAAATTTCTCTTGACGGTTCCACCGGTAACATCTATGACGGCATTATCCCGACCGTAGACGCACAGATCGGCGGCGACTTCGGCAGAATCATGGGCTGGGCCGACAAGTACAGAAAGCTGAAAGTAAGAACCAACGCAGATACTCCGGCTGATGCTAAGAAGGCCAGAGAGCTCGGCGCTGAGGGTATCGGTCTTTGCCGGACAGAGCACATGTTCTTTGAAGGCAACCGTATCGACGCATTCCGCGAAATGATCTGCTCGGATACCGTAGAAGAGAGAGAAGCGGCTCTGGATAAGATTCTGCCGATGCAGCAGGGCGACTTTGAAAAGCTTTACGAAGCACTGGAAGGCAACCCTGTTACCATCCGTTTCTTAGATCCGCCTCTGCACGAATTTGTACCGACCGATGAGGCTGACATCGAAGCGCTGGCTGCAACCAAGGGCAAGACCGTGGAAGAGATCAAGAATATGATCGATTCGCTGCACGAGTTCAACCCGATGATGGGTCACCGCGGCTGCCGTCTGGCTGTCACCTACCCGGAAATCGCAAAGATGCAGACCAAGGCTGTCATCCGCGCCGCAATCAACGTGAAGAAGGCACATCCGGACTGGAACGTAGAGCCGGAGATCATGATTCCTTTGATCGGCGACGAGAAAGAGCTGCGGTACGTGAAGAAGTTTGTGGTAGAGACCGCAGACGAGGAGATCAAGGCTGCCGGCATCGACCTGAAGTATGAGGTAGGTACCATGATCGAGATTCCGCGTGCTGCCCTGACCGCAGACGCTATCGCAAAGGATGCTGAGTTCTTCTGCTTCGGTACCAACGACCTGACCCAGATGACCTTCGGCTTCTCCCGTGATGATGCAGGCAAGTTCTTAGGTGCATACTATGATGCAAAAATCTTTGAGAACGATCCGTTTGCAAAGCTTGACCAGATCGGTGTCGGCAAGCTGATGGAAACTGCAATCAAGCTCGGTAAGAGCGTTCGCCCCGACATTCACTGCGGCATCTGCGGTGAGCACGGCGGTGACCCGACCAGTGTGGAATTCTGCCACAAGATCGGTCTTGACTACGTTTCCTGCTCGCCGTATCGTGTTCCGATTGCGAGACTTGCGGCAGCGCAGGCAGCAATCGCTGACTAATCATCAACAACCAAAACGGGCGGTCGTGATTCCGCCCGTTTTTTGCGAAAAAAAGGAGGTTGTCCTATGGATCTTTTAACAGCCCTGAAAGAGAGGCGCAGCATCCGAAAATTTCAGCAAAAGCCCGTCCCGCGTGAGGTTTTGACTGCGCTTGTGGACTGTGCACGGCTGGCCCCGTACCCGGCGAATGTTCAGCCGCTGAAATTTGCCGTTGTGCATGAGCCGGAGATGTTATACAACGTCTTTACCTGCACCAAATGGGCCGGCTATTTAAAAGACGGCGCGCCGACGCCCGATGAACGCCCGACGGCATACATTGCCGTCTTAGGCGATCGCAGCATCAAAAACAGTGACAACTTTGGCGTAGAAACCGGCGCCGCCGGTATG
The DNA here is from genome assembly GCA_900550775.1 of uncultured Eubacteriales bacterium. Classification (GTDB taxonomy): domain Bacteria; phylum Bacillota; class Clostridia; order Monoglobales; family Monoglobaceae; genus Ructibacterium. The sequence continues at coordinate 13,009 of URTH01000027.1, forward strand.
GCGATTACCCTTGCCGCGCTGGACTACGGCCTTGGCTCCTGCTGGCTGGGCGCCTTAAACCGCGATCGGCTTGCTGAACTGTTTCAGCTTCCGGATACGCTGGTTGTGCTTGATATGATTGCGCTCGGTTACCCGGCACAAAAAAGCACGGCTGTTCCTATGGAACAGGGAAACGTTCGTTATTATCTGGACGAAAACAATGACATAAAGGTGCCGAAACGCGCCTTGGGCGATGTATTATACAACGTAAAACAGTCATAACAAAGAGATGTAAAGGATGCCATCATGATGCGCATTTTTTACATCTCTTTTCATTTTTTATCTAACAGAGCATGATCCGCGTCACCAGCACCGCCATCGTCATGCCGGTAAAATCCGCCAGCAAAGCGGCGGCGATGGTATGCCTTGTATTTTTGATGCCCACGGCGCCGAAGTAGACGGCAACGGTATAAAATGTTGTCTCGGTAGAGCCCATCATCACGGATGCAATTTTACCGGCCGCGGAGTCCGGCCCCAGATTTTGAAAAATGTCGGTCACAATGGCGGTTGACGCACTGCCGGAGATCGGGCGCAGCAACGCCAGCGGCAACACATCGGCCGGAAGTCCGATTGCATGCAGCACCGGCGCTAAGGCGCGTTCGATCAGTTCCAGCGTGCCGCTTGCGCGTATCATCTGAATGGCAACCATCAGTCCGATCAGCGGCGCGACAATGCCCACCATGCTTTGCAGACCGTCCTTGGCTCCCTCCACAAAACAGTCATAAACGCCCACACGGCGCACTGCGCCGATGCCGACAAAGGCCGCAATCAGTACGGGCACCGCAAACATGGAGATCAGCATCACAGGCGGCGCCTCCTCTCCATCAGCTTTGCCGCCGTCAGCCCGACGGTCAGCGCACACAGACTGACAATCCAGATCGGCACGATCACCTCGCCGGGTGCCGCACTGCCGTAGGTCTGGCGCAGGGAGATCAGCGTCGTCGGTATAAGCTGAATCGATGCGGTGTTCAGCACCACAAACAGACACATTTCATCCGACGCCGTGCTGCGGCAGCGGTTTTCCCGGTGCAAATCCTGCATGGCCTTGATACCGAGCGGCGTCGCCGCATTGCCCATGCCAAACAGATTGGCCGCCACATTCATCATCATGCTGCCCTCTGCCGGCGAATCCTTTTTGAGCCGCGGAAACAGCCGCCCAAACAGCGGATGCAGCAATTTCACCATCGCTTTTACCATTCCGGCGCGTTCGCCGATTTTGGCAAGTCCCGTCCAAAGACACATAATCCCAAGCAGGGCAAAACAGGTCTCCACCGCGCTTGCCGCACCGGAAACCGCGGCCGCCGCCGTTTCCTCCACATGCCCCGTAAATACCGCTATGACAAGGGAAATCAAAATCATTCCGCCCCAAATAATATTCAGCATGTCTCTTCCTCCTTTGTTCATTTTTATGCAAAGCGGCGGACAAATAGCCCAAAGGAACGGTTTTTTACGCAGTTTGGGAATAATACTTGAAATTTTTTTATCTTTATATTATAATAAAGAATCATAGTCTTTTTGCGGCACATGCCGATGGGGACTAACATTTTAAACAAGATGCAGCAAGCCGGCTGCATTTTGAGGAAAGGTGAATACAATGAAGAATACCGAAAAAACCATGGAAAAAATTGTTGCCCTGTGCAAAGGCCGCGGCTTTGTTTACGCCGGCTCCGAAATTTACGGCGGACTGGCTAACACCTGGGACTACGGCCCCTTGGGCGTCGAATTTAAAAATAATGTAAAACGTGCATGGTGGAAAAAGTTTGTTCAGGAGAGCCCGTACAATGTCGGCCTGGACGCCGCCATCTTAATGAACCCGGAAACCTGGGTGGCCTCCGGCCATGTCGGCGGATTTTCGGATCCCTTGATGGATTGTAAGGAGTGTAAAACCCGTTTTCGCGCGGATAAGCTGATTGAGGACGCCGCCGGGGTTACCGCAGACGGCTGGTCGAACGAAAAAATGTTAGACTATATCAAAGAACATCAGATTCCCTGTCCCAACTGCGGCAAGCATAACTTTACCGACATCCGAAAGTTTAACCTGATGTTTAAAACCTTCCAGGGCGTTACCGAGGACAGTAAGAACGAAATCTTCCTCCGCCCGGAAACCGCGCAGGGTATCTTTGTCAACTTTAAAAACGTGCAGCGTACCTCCAGAAAGAAGATTCCCTTTGGCATCGGCCAGATCGGAAAGTCCTTCCGCAACGAGATTACGCCCGGTAACTTTACCTTCCGTACCCGCGAGTTTGAGCAGATGGAGCTGGAATTCTTCTGTAAGCCCGGCACCGACCTTGAGTGGT
>URTH01000028.1 GCA_900550775.1 uncultured Eubacteriales bacterium
CTCGAACCTATGACCCTCTGCTTGTAAGGCAGATGCTCTCCCAGCTGAGCTAAGCGCCCACACAATTGCTGTCTCAAAAGCGACAACATTAGCATTATACTCTGATTTTTTTAAAAAGTCAATATATGCAGTTTTGATTATGCGCTGTTATATGAAAATAACAGCTCATAATCTCTTGTTTTCTTTAAAATACGTTTTTTATCTCCCGATTTTAAAAATCAGTCGCGCTTGCTTTTTTCAAGCAGAACCGCAAGCTGGCTGCTGTCAAACGAATAGGCCTTGTTGCAAAAATGGCAAACGATCTCGGCGCTGCCCTGTTCCCGGATCATGTCGCGGATTTCCTGCTTTCCGAGGGAGATGATGGCCCGCTCCATTCGTTCTCTGCTGCAATTGCAGTGATAGCCGATCGGTTTGGTGCCCAAAAATTCAATATCAAAGCCGAGCATGATATAGCGGATCATATCCTCCGGCGTCATGCCCTGCTTTAGCATATCGGTGACGCTCATCAGGTCTTTGATGCTGTTTTCCAACTTGGCAAGGCTCTTTTCATCGCAGCCGGGCATGACCTGAACCAAAAATCCGCCGGCGCATTGGATGCTGTAATCACGGTCAACCAAAACGCCCAGGCCGACCACGCTGGGGATCTGCTCCGACTGCATAAAATAATACGCCAGGTCATCGCCGATCTCGCCCGTTTGCAGCGGCACCTGTCCGATATACGGTTCCTTTAACTTTAAATCGCGAATCACGCTGAGCGTGCCGCGGCCGATGGCGCCGCCAACATCAATTTTGCCGTTTTCTTTCAGCGGCAGGTCGGCGGTGGGATTTGCAACATAGCCTTTTGCGCCGCCGTGGGAATCCGCGACCACGACCAGCATACCGAGCGGGCCGTCGCCCCGGATTTGCAGGGTCAGACCGGCGTCCTCCTCTTTTAAGGAATCGGCCATCAAAAAACCGGCGGTCAGCAGACGGCCGAGTGCCGCAGAGGCAGGCGGTGCGGTCTGATGATATTGATGTGCGGTGTTTACCGTTTCGGTTGTGATGGCTGCCGCAATTTTAAAAAATCCGTCTTTGGTGATTGCTCTTGTTAATTGATCTTGCATGGGAGTTCTCCATTCTTCTATCTGAAATAACACATTCAGTATAGCACACCGCGGCGGAGTGTGTCAACGTTTTTACGCGGAAGGATTTGACTTTTAAGGTTGTTTGTGCTATACTGAAACCAGCAAAATATTGAGGAGGTTTTCGATATGGGTATGATGGACAAGTTCAGTTTAAACGGCAAGATTGCCCTGGTTACCGGTGCGTCCTACGGGATTGGCTATGCCATTGCAAAGGGAATGCACGCAGCCGGCGCAAAAATTGTGTTCTGCGACATTAAGCAGGAGTTTGTGGACAGAGGCCTTGCTTCTTACGAAAAGGACGGCATTGACGCAAAGGGCTATGTTTGTGACGTTACCGATGAGGCGGCTGTCGGCGAGATGGTTGCAAAGATTGAAAAGGAAGTCGGCGTGATCGACATTCTGGTAAACAATGCCGGTATCATCAAGCGGATTCCGATGTGCGACATGACCGCAGAAGAATTCAGACAGGTTATCGATGTTGACTTAAACGCACCGTTCATTGTTGCAAAGGCCGTTATCCCCAGCATGATCAAAAAGGGTCACGGTAAGATTATTAACATCTGCTCCATGATGAGTGAGCTTGGCCGTGAGACGGTTTCGGCTTATGCGGCAGCCAAGGGCGGTTTGAAGATGCTGACACGGAACATCTGCTCCGAGTACGGCGAATATAACATTCAGTGTAACGGTATCGGGCCGGGGTATATTGCAACGCCGCAGACCGCGCCTCTTCGTGAGACGCAGCCGGACGGCAGTCGTCACCCGTTCGATCAGTTTATCATTGCCAAGACGCCGGCGGCTCGCTGGGGCGATCCGGAGGATTTGGCAGGCCCTGCCGTATTTTTGGCATCGGATGCGTCCGACTTTGTCAACGGCCATATTCTTTACGTTGACGGCGGTATCCTGGCATACATCGGCAAGCAGCCGTAATGATTTGCATAGAGAATCAAAGAGCGCCGGCGGAATTTCCGCCGGCGCTTTTGTCTGTCTGTGTTCAGATACAGTTTCGCTTAATCTTTTTGGTGGTGGTTTTTTCAAATTCCGTCTCGCGGAATTTCACCTTTTTGACTTGTTTATAGCCGGCAAGACCTTGGTTGACCTCTTTGACGGCATTTTCGATTTGCGCCCGGATGGCGGCCATATCGCCCTCGGCGTCGGAATAAATTTCGGCAACAATGGTTTCCTTTTCTTGGTAGACCACAACCTCGGTCACGTTTTCGATAAAGGAAAGCAGGGTTTCGATTTCCTCCGGGTAGACGTTTTTGCCGTTGTCCAGGATAATAAGGTTCTTTTTGCGGCCGGTGATGCAAAGCAGCCCGTCCTTTATTTTTCCAATGTCGCCGGTGTAGAACCAGCCGTCTTTTAACACATTTTTGGTCTCTTCTTCCTTATGATAGTAGCCCAGCATCACAATGTCGCCCTTGACGCAGATTTCGCCTTCACCTTCACTGTCCGGGTTGTCGATTTTAACCGAGACGCCGGGAATCGGTGCGCCGACCGTGCCGCAGCGGATATTGTTGTTGCGGTTCAGCGCCACAATCGGCGAACATTCGGTAATGCCGTAGCCGTTGATGATGGTGATGCCGAGATCTTCAAAGCCTTTCATGTACTGATCGGAGATCGGCGCGCCGCCGGTAATCAGCATAGAGAGGTTTCCGCCGAACTGGTCAATGACCGAGCGGAAGAAGGTGCGCCGAAGGTCAATACCGACCTTGCGCAGCGCGTTGCTGACCGCAATCAGGCGGCGCAGCAGCTTTGCCTTTCCGCTTTTTTCGGCTGCCTTCCAGATGTTTTTATAAAAGTTCTCAATAAACAGGGGAACCACCGAAATATGCCCCGGCTTTGCAGTCTGAATGTCCTTTAAAACGGTTTTTAAGCTGTTGTTAATGAAGATGGAGTTCCCCATCCAGAGCTGACAGATGACGCTTGCCATAAAGCCGAAGGTGTGGTTCAGCGGCAGGATTGCCATGGTTCCGTCCGGAATGTACATGCAGGACATGCTGCGGTAGGCGTCCTGTGCCAGGTTCTTTTGCGAGAGCATCACGCCCTTGGGGTCGCCGGTCGTGCCGGAGGTGTAGATGATCGCACACATGGCATCGCGGTCAAGGCACACGCTTTCATAAAGACGGCTGCCGCCCCTTCGCAGGTCGGCGCCCTCCTTTAAGATGGCGTCAAAATCGTCCATACCAATCATTTTATCGATGGAAAGACCGTCCTCCTGCATCGCGCGGACGCATTTTTCTTTTGCGTGGGAGTAAACAAAGATGGAAGGGCAGCTGTCGGCCAGCAAGACAGCGACCTCGGCCGGCTTTAATTCCTTGTCGATCGGCACAATCACGTTACCGGTGTTTACAACGGCCAGGTAGGTTACGATCCAGGCATAGCTGTTTTCCCCCAGGACAGCAATCCTGGCGCCGTTTTCGACCTTGGCGTTTAAAATATATTCCCCAAGCGCGGTGACGTCCTTGTACAGCTTGCGAAAGCTGATGCAAACCAGGTCATCGCCCTTACGGTACCAAAACGCCTTTTTCCCCCCGTAGGTATCCATACCGTAGGACACCAGCTCCCTTAAATCCTTTAATTTGGCACGTTCTACGTGCTGTTCCGGTGGTTGTTTCATCACAATTCCTCTCCCTTCTATTTAAAAAAAGCCGTATCGCCGGCTGCGACACAGCTTTTTAGGATCCCTTTTCCGCATCGGCCAGCTTGCGCTTTAGCCGCTGCAGTGCGTTATCAATGGATTTGGGACTGCGCCCCAAACCGGCGGCAATCTCCTGATAGTTCATGCCGCTGAGGTATAAAGAGAGCACCGACTGCTCCAGCGGACTGAGCTTTTGCGCGATTTTTTCCTCCAGCGCCTCCGCCTTTTCGCGGCGGAGAAACATCTCCTCCGGGTCAACGGATTTGCGCTCGGCCAGCATATCGACCAGCGTCCGCTCGGTGTCGTCCTCATAGACCGGCTTGCTGAGCGAGACGTAGGAGTTGAGCGGCATATGCTTCAGCCGTGCCGCCGTCTTGACCGCGGTAATAATCTGTCTTTTTACGCACATTTCCGCAAAGCCGCGGAAGGAGGCCTGTTTGGTTGCGTCAAAGTCACGGATCGCTTTAAACAGGCCGATCATTCCTTCCTGTACCAGATCTTCTTTATCGGCGCCCGGCAGAAAGTAAAGCTTTGCACGGGTGCGAACCAGGTTTTTGTAGCGGGTAAGAACGTATTCGGTGGCGGTTTTATCCCCCTCTGCGGACAGTTCCACCAGCTGCTCATCCGCCATGGTCTCGTAGGAAAATTCTTCCCTTGCCATTTTGGCCCTCCTCTATGCAAAATCGGCGCCGTGCCGTCGCTATTTTATCAGGGCAGCAGTGTCGCGGGCGATCATCAATTCCTCATTGGTGGGAATGACATAAACATCGACGCGGCTGTCCGGCGTGCTGAGCACGACTTCCTCGCCTCTGGATTTCTGATTTAAGTCGTCGTTCAGCGTTACGCCGAGATAACCCAGGTATCCGGCGATTTCTGCCCGGACCCGTCCGTCGTTTTCGCCGACGCCGGCCGTAAAGGCAATGGCGTCAACGCCGTTCATCGCTGCGGTGTATGCGCCGATGTATTTTGCAACGCGGTAACAAAATGCCTCCAAAGCGACCTTGGCCAAGTGGTTGCCCTCATCGGAGGCCTTCTGCACATCGCGGAAGTCAGAAGAAATACCGCCGCTCATACCTAAAATGCCGGATTTTTTATTAAACAGATTCAGCACCTCGTTAATATCCTTGCCCTCTTTGTTGCAAATATACTGTGCAACCGTGGGGTCAATGTCGCCGCAGCGGGTACCCATAATTAAACCCTCCAGCGGGGTCAGTCCCATACTGGTGTCCACGCACTTTCCGCCGATGGAGGCAGAAACGCTGGCGCCGTTTCCTAAGTGACAGACAATCACCTTCGCGGTTTGCGCGTCAAGCTTGCCAAAGCGGATTGCCTCCTTTGAGACAAAGTTATGGCTGGTGCCGTGGAATCCGTATTTACGGAGACTGTATTTTTCAAGATATTCATGCGGGATTGCATAAGTATATGCCTTTTCTGCCATCGCCATACCAAAGGCGGTATCAAAAACGGCTACGTTGGGCTTTCCGGGCATTGCTGCCTCACAGGCCTCGATTCCGGTGAGGTTTGCCGGGTTATGCAAGGGCCCTAAATCAAAGCATTCGCGGATCACGCGCTTTACGTCATCGTTGACGACGATCGAGTCGCTGTAAACCATGCCGCCGTGCAGCACACGGTGACCGACTGCGTCAATCTCGTCCACGCTCTTTACGACGCCGTGGTCGGCGCTGAGCAGCGCCTCTAAAACCAGGCCGACGGCAATCTTGTGCTCCGGCATTGGAGTTTCCCTGACATAGTTGTCCCTGCCCGGCACCTTGTGGGTCAGTCTTGAACCGTCAATGCCGATTCTTTCGCACAGTCCTTTTGCCAGAACAGATTCGGTCTCCATGTCGATTAACTGATACTTGAGGGAAGAACTCCCTGCGTTGATGACTAAGATTTTCATGCTCAATCCTCCTGTTTCTATTTGTCCTGCTGCTGCGCCTGTACACAGGTTAAGGCAACAACGCCGACGATATCTTCAAAGCTGCACCCGCGGGAGAGGTCATTGACCGGCTTTGCAATTCCCTGGGTCAAAGGGCCGTAGGCTTCTGCCTTTGCCAGTCTCTGTACCAGCTTATAGCCGATGTTGCCGGCATCTAGGTTCGGGAAAATCAAAACGTTTGCCTTGCCTGCAATCGGACTGTCGGGCGCCTTGGATGCGCCGATTGCCGGTACAATGGCGGCGTCCAGCTGCAGCTCGCCGTCCAGCTTCAACTCCGGCGCCAGCTCTTTGGCAATGGCTGCTGCGTGGCGTACCTTATCGACATGCTCCGAATTTGCACTGCCGCGGGAGGAATAAGAGAGCATAGCAACTCTTGGCTCTTCACCAACTAAGGCGCGGAACGAATTTGCGGAGGATACGGCAATTTGTGCCAGCTTTTCTTCGTCCGGGTACTCGTTCAGGCCACAGTCGGAGAATACAAAGGTTCCGTTTTCGCCGTACGCACAGTCGGGAACAATCATCAAAAAGAATGCGGAAACCACCTTGGTGTCCGGTGCGGTTTTGATGACCTGCAATGCGCTTCGCAACACGTTAGCAGAGGAATTCACCGCACCGGCTACCATGCCGTCTGCCATGCCGGTCTTTACCAGCATACAGCCAAAATACAGCGTGTTTAAAATGGTTTCGGCTGCCTTTTCCTCTGTCATGCCCTTGGCTTTTCTCAGTTCATAGAGCTTAGCTGCAAAATCCGCCGTCAGGTCGCTGGTGGCAGGATCAATAATCCTTGCGCCGGAAAGGTCCAAATCCGCGGAAAGCTCCTTGATTTTCGCCTCGTTGCCAAGCAGGATAACGTTTGCAAATCCTTCCCGCAGTACTGCGTCCGCCGCCTGGACGGTGCGGCGCTCCTCTCCCTCGGCTAAGACGATGGTTTTTTTATCGCCTTTGGCGAGCGCTTTCATTTTGTCCATAAATGTCGACATTGTCATTACCTCTCTTATAGAAATCTATCATTTTCCGGGACAGACGCACCGTATACGCGATTACGTGCGCATGCCCACCCGACCATTATACACCTTTGTGATTTATAAAACAAGAAAAAAATAGAATTTTTTCTTGTGAATTCTATTTTTTGTGCTATACTAATAGAAGAAAATCGAAAATTCTGTTGATTTCGTATGATTTCCAAAGGCAGGTGGCAGAATATTGAAGATCGGTGCGGTCGTATGTGAATATAATCCGTTTCATTACGGACATCAATATCAGATTTTGGAAGCAAAAAAAACACTGGGACTGGATGCGGTGGTCGGCGTCATGAGTGGCAATTTTGTACAACGCGGCGAGCCGGCGGTCTATCCCAAGGCGCTGCGCGCCAAGGCTGCCATTTCGGGCGGCGTTCATTTGGTGCTGGAGCTGCCTGCTGTGCTGACGCTGCAATCTGCGGAGCGGTATGCGGCATCCGCGGTCAAAACACTGGATGCAATGGGGTGCGTGGACACGCTGTTCTTTGGGGCAGAGGACGCGGATATTACCATGCTGACGCAGATTGCTGCGGCGCTCTGTGCGGAGGATGCGGATTTTTCCGCACATTTAAAGGCCGGTCTGGCACAGGGGATGTCCTATGCCGCCGCGCGGAGCGATGCGGTTCAAAAGGTGCTGGGTCCTGCTTCGGCGGCCATCCTCTGCCGTCCCAATAACATTTTGGCGGTGGAATATATCAAGGCGCTGCTGCGGTTAAAAAGCAGGATAAAGCCGGCGGCAATTGCACGCCGCGGCGCGGCGCATGATGCGGCAGAGCCGGACGGGATTTATGCCTCGGCCTCCATCCTGCGCGAACGGATCAGAAAAGGAGAGAGCATCGCCGGGTATCTGCCGGAGGATATCGAGGCAATCTATCGGACGGCGCAGCCGTTTTTGCCTTGCGCCATGGAAAAGGCACAGTTGGCAAACCTTGCATTGATGCCGACCGATTGCCTCAGAGAGATCACCGATGTATCGGAGGGGCTGGAAAACGCATTAAAGCGCGCCGTCTTTGCCGAGGACACCTTAGACCTTGTTATTGCCGCCGCCAAGTCAAAGCGGTATGCGTACAGTCGGATCCGGCGGATTATCTTAAATGCCTATCTTGGGATCACCAAGGCGGACGCAAGGCGCGAGCCGTGCTATATCCGAATTTTGGACTTTGACGAAACGGGACGCAGTGTGCTGCATCTTGCAAAAAAAACGGCGTCGCTGCCGCTGGCTAAAAACGGAGCGCAGATTCAGTCCGATCCGGCGGCGCTTGCGCTTTGGCAGCGCGAGCTGGCGATCGATCGGATTTATCGGATTTTTTCGCCGCAAAAGGATTGCACGACGTCGTAAAAAATGGTATGATGAAACAGAAAGCGTTTTGTGGCAACAAGACGCGCAGATAAGAAGAAAGTCAGGAGGATTACCATGCATATTTCAGATACGATACAATATATCGGGGTCAACGACCACGATGTGGATTTGTTTGAGGGGCAGTACCCGGTGGAAAACGGAATGTCCTATAATTCCTATGTCATTACGGATGAAAAAATCGCTGTGACCGATACGGTGGATGGGCGGTTTTACACGCAGTGGATGACGCAGCTAAAGAGCGTACTCGGCGACCGACAACCGGATTATCTAATCGTTCATCATATGGAGCCGGATCATTCGGCCAATATTGCCCGATTTGCCGCAGAGTTTCCCGATGCAAAAATCGCGGCGAGTGCCAAGGCGTTTTCGATGATGAAGCAGTTCTTTGGCGATGATTTTGCCGACCGTCAGGTTGTGTTAAAGGAGGGCGACCGGCTTATCCTGGGGCGGCATACGCTGACCTTTTTGACCGCGCCGATGGTGCATTGGCCGGAGGTTATGGTCAGCTACGATGATAAGGATCGGATTTTGTTTTCGGCGGACGGATTCGGAAAGTTCGGCGCATTGGATACGGACGAGCCGTGGGCAGATGAGGCAAGACGCTATTATATCGGCATTGTCGGAAAGTACGGTATGCAGGTGCAGGCTTTGCTGAAAAAGGCGGCCGGGCTGGAGATTCAAAAGATTTGCCCGCTGCACGGGCCGGCGCTTTCGCAAAACCTAGCGGAGTATCTGCGCCTTTATGATACCTGGTCCTCCTACCGTCCGGAGACGGAGGGCGTTGTGATTGCCTATACCTCGGTTTACGGCGGCACCAAACAGGCGGCGTTGCAGCTTGAAAAAATGCTGAAGGAGAAAGATGTCCGGACAGAAATCTTCGACCTGGCGCGCTGCGATATGTTTGAGGCGGTTGCGGCCGCATTCCGTTACAGCCGCTTAGCGCTCGCCACAACCACCTACAATAACGATGTTTTTCCGTATATGCATACGTTTTTGCATCATCTTGTCAGCCGCGGCTACCAAAACCGCACCATCGGATTGATCGAAAACGGAACCTGGGCGCCGACTGCGGCCAAGGTGATGCGAAATTCGCTGGAGCCGTGCAAAAATTTGACGGTGCTCGATCCGGTTGTCACCGTAAGGTCGGCGATGAATGCGGAATCGGCGGCACAGCTTGCCGAGCTTGCGGCGCAGCTTGTAAAATAGAAGTGTGAAAAAGACCGCAGCCGGCGGATCACACCGGCTGCGGCCTTTTTGATTGGCTCAAAAAACTATTTGACAACTTTTTGTGCATCGCAAACAGGAATCGGTGTGTTTGCACCCTTCCATGCCATAACCTTTGCGCTGCTGTACGGTTCGTCCGTGTGGAAGGTAATGTCGGTTCCGTCAAAGGTTGCGGTTTCGGTTCCGATCAGTCTGCGCCCCTGGTACAGCGCCAAAATGACCTCGCTCTTATTCGGAATACCGATGCAGGACACCTGAACAGTCTTTCCGTCCTCAGACGCGGTCGGCTGAACCAGTGATTTTGTGTTCCATATGACTTTGCGCTTATCAAGGGCATCGTTATATAATTCTATGCCAATTTTATCCCAGCTTGCACTGTCACCCGTATAGATGATTTTCGTCAGTGCATTGCATCCGTCAAATGCGAATCCATAAATATTTTTTACCGTGTAAGGAATTGTAACTTCCTTCAGATTGGCGCAGTATTGAAAGAGACGGGCGCTGATTTCGGTGTTGCCCTCGGCAATCACGGCTCTTGTAAGGCCGCTGCCGGCAAATACGCCTTGGTCAATAAATTCAATATTGCTTGGTATGGTAATGTCGGTCAGACTGCTGCAGCCGGCAAATGCGCAGAGTCCGAGGGAACGAAGGTTAGCGGGCAGTGTGACGCCGTTTAATGCAGAACATTCCGTAAATGCGTAGCTCGAAATACTATCCAGACTGTTTGGCAGATTGATGCGCTCTAATTTGGTGCATTGCTGAAATGCGTAATCGCTGATGTTTTGCAGACCCTCGGGCAGCTCCACGGCGGTCAGTTTGTCACAGTATTCAAATGCCTGGGGGGTAATCACCTTTGTTCCACTTTTTACCTTGCAAGTGCCGGAGATGGTGTCTTTGGCTTGCAGCAAAAACGAGTCAAGGTATAAAACGTTATCCACCCAGTGGGAGGGATCGTCATAGTAGGCGGTGCCGTCAAAGGCAAAGTGGCCGATGTAGCTGACGCTGCTCGGAAGTTTGATATCTGCCAGCTTTTTGCATCCGCAAAAGGCGTTTGCATTAATAGCTGTCAGACCGTCCGGCAGTGAAATTTTTGTCAGGCCGGCACAATTCTCAAAGGCCGAGTCACCGAGAGTTGTGATATTTTTTGGAATGTCAATGCTTGTCAGAGCGCTGCAGCCGAAAAAAACAGAATCCTCAATTTCAGTCAGGCGCGCCGGAATGTTGACGTCTGTCAGTTTTTCACATTCGAAAAAAGCGCCGCTTCTAAGCAAAAAAACTCCGGACGGTAGGGCGACAGAACCAAGATTTTTGCACTGACGAAAGGCGTATGCGCCGATTGCGATCACACTTGTCGGAATCGTGACCGTACTAAGATTGCTGCAGAGAAAGAACGCGTAGTTTCCAATGTCGGTCACGCCGTCCTCAATGACAACCCGCTTGATTTTATCGCGGTCTGAAAACCATGGCGCCAAATTGTTCAGGATGGAAGGATTTTTGTCAATATATGCATAAGCAGAGCCGTCATAGTTACGCATCGCGCCGGTGCCGCGGATCGTCAGCGTTCCGTCCGATGACAGCGACCAGGTCAGCGAGGCACCGCAGCTTTGATCTCCGGCAGCCCATGCGCCCTGCGCCGCCGCAGCCAGAATGCCAATGACCATACAAAGCGTTAAGAGATAACAAATTCCTTTTCTTTTCATCATAAATTCCCCCATTTTTTATTATACATAACCCCAAGTATAAAAAAATTCTACCGGAACAGTATACCACAGTGTTTTGCGCATGACAATGCCTATTTTGGAAAAATTTAGACAAAATTAGTATAAAAACTACGCCAATTTTACGCCACAAGAAAAGAAATCCGCATTTTTATGCAAGGCTCTTCGATTTTGCACCTCACTTCTTCATTTTTCACTTTTACTTATTACTTTCCAAAAATCGGCAAATTTCAATGAAGAGTGAAGAGTGAAGAGTGAAAAGTGAAAAAAGGAATAAGTAAAAATCGACAAGCACTGTCGTACTTGCCGATTTTTGGTGGAGGTGGGGGGAATTGAACCCCCGTCCGAAGAAGTATCCTCACAAGGCGGCTACGGGCGTAGTCAGTGGTTAAAGATTCCCGCCCGGCAAAGTCCACAGACAAACTCTGCCGTTTGGTAGCTTTTGATGCATGGCCGGGTCAAAGCAAGCCCGGCGCACGTTCACCGCGAATGTTGATGCCCCGGCTTTGGCTGCGGTAACCAAAGCGGGACAGCTGCCATTAGGCAGCGAGTGCTACGTTATTTCTAGCGTTTATTTTAAAATTTGGGTTTTTTACGCAATACCCATTGCGGCCCGCTCCTCATGTCTCTACGACCCCGTCGAAACCTTTACACCCCCATGTGCCGCCGGCAAAAAAGTGATTTCTGCCGGCTAAGTAAGCATTTTTACAGGTTCTGGAGCCACGTAACGGAAAGATCGATCCAGGGCTGCACGGCCGGAACAACGCCGCCGGTGTTGCGCGTCGCAAGCGACAAGCCGTGGGGTCCTTCCGGGAAGATATGCATCTCATACTGTACGCCGTGCGCCAGCAGTGCAGAGGCAAATCGCATCGAGCTTTCTACCGGAACGCCGTTATCTTCAAAGGTGTGCCATAAAAAGGTTTTCGGCGTATCGGCGGTGACATGGTGCTCTAAGCCGAAGTACGGACGCACCTCTTCTCTTCCGGCGATAAAGTTGGTCAGCGTTCCCATGTGGGTTTTGGCCTCTTCATCGGTGATAACCGGGTAACATAAGATCATGCCGTCCGGCTTATTCTCTGTCCCGGTGACACCGGAAAACTTTTTCACAATCTCCTTATCATAGTGTACGCCGAGGCTGGCTGCAAGATGACCGCCGGCCGAAAAGCCGCATACGACAATCTTATCTTTTTGGATATGATGCTCCTCCGCAATGCTGCGCACATAGGCTACGGCCTTGGAAAGCTCGCAGCAGGCGGCCGGCCAGCCGGTCGGCTCGACCGAATAGGTCAAAATAAAAGCGTGGTAACCGGCTGCACAGTACTGCATTGCAATCGGCTCTGCCTCAGATGGAGAGACAAAATGATAGCCGCCGCCGGGGCAGATGATCACGGCAGGACGGGTATCCCAGCCGGAACGCTCCAGATACGCTTCGTCTAAGATATAGGTGGTCAGTTTCGGCAATGTATTCGGCTGCGCACAGCCCATTGCCCGGTAGTCTACGGTCATATCGACATCAAAATGTAACATACTTTCATCTCCTGCGTCCGAATGGAAAAGCCGTTCGGACAAGTTAGATTATTGATTATATTCTTTGATTGTGCGGCGCATATTCCGCTTTGCGTCCCGCTCTGCGGCTGCCGCACGCTTATCATAGTCCTTTTTGCCGCGGCACAGCCCCAGCTTTAACTTGACGTACTGCCCCTTTAAATAAAGGGACAGCGGAATCAAGGTGTACCCCTTTTGCTGAGACAGGCCAATCAGGCGGTTGATTTCCCGGCGATGCAAAAGCAGCCGGCGCGCACGCAGCGGCTCATGGTTAAAAATATTGCCAAAATCGTACGGGCTGATGTGCATGCCGATTAAGACGGCCTCTCCGGTTTTTAAAGAGACATAGCTGTCTTTTAAATTCACCCGGCCGGCGCGGACGGACTTTACCTCCGTCCCGGTCAGCGAAAGACCGGCCTCCAGCTCCTCTTCCACAAAATAGTCGTGATAGGCTTTTTTGTTTTGCGCAATGGTCGGATTTTTCTTTTCCTTTGCCACGGAAATCACCTCCCCGAACGGATTGTCCGGCAATCGCAAATCCCTAGATCATACGCTTGCTGACATTGTATCCAAATATCGCCCTGTATTATACTACCCTTTTTGCAAAAAGTCAAGAAAGATCTGCGCAAACCTGCCGTTTGTCTGCAAATTCTGTCCCTTTTGCCTTGACGATTGCCTTGAATCGTGATATAATGTTATATCTTGTGAAATAAAAGACAGATGCGGTAGATTTTGCCGGATAAAAAGGAGGGGACGCCGGTGTTTCTTGCAGACGGCTGGAGAGATTATGAGCTGATCGACTGTGACAGCGGAGAAAAGCTGGAACGCTGGGGTGAGCATTTGCTGATCCGTCCCGATCCGCAGATCGTGTGGTCACTGGATCAAAAGGAGCGGTCTCCGCTCTGGGAGGCGGCCGCGGCGCGGTATCTGCGCAGCAAAACCGGCGGCGGCCGGTGGGAGGTTTATCGTCCTCTGCCGGATTCCTGGCAGATCGGCTACCGTGATTTATCCTTTGGCATTAAGCCGATGGGCTTTAAGCATACCGGGCTTTTCCCGGAGCAGGCCGCAAACTGGGACTGGTTTTCGGCGCTGATTCAAAAACGGAAGGGCAAGCCGGTGTCGGTTTTGAATCTGTTTGCCTATACCGGCGGCGCCACCGTTGCGGCGGCCAAAGCCGGTGCCGCGGTCTGCCACGTGGACGCGGCAAAGGGCATGGTGAATTGGGCAAAGGAAAACGCAGCGCTTTCCGGCCTTTCGGAGCATCCGATCCGCTATATCGTCGATGACGTGCGAAAATTTGTGGAGCGTGAGGTGCGCCGCGGCCGCAAGTATGACGGCATCATTATGGATCCGCCGTCCTACGGACGCGGTCCGGGCGGCGAGACCTGGAAGCTGGAGCAGGAGCTGTTCGGTCTGATTCAGCTTTGCATGAAGGTTCTCTCGGACGCGCCATTGTTCTTTTTGGCAAATACCTATACGACCGGCCTGTCCGGCAGAGTGATGGAAAATATTTATACGCTGACTTTGAAAAAACGGTTCGGCGGTCATACCGATATTGATGAGGTCGGGATTCCGATCACCAATCAGGGACTGGTGCTGCCCTGCGGCTGCAGTTCGCGCTGGCAGGCGGAATAAGCGTTTTTACAGATTGCGCATGGCACAAGATTTACCGGGCGAGCCGCAGCGGCCGCACGGGAGAAAGAGATGATGAAGCTTTGGATGCGGTAATACAGATAGAAAATTTACACTTTTCCTATACGGCGGAGGAGGACGGCAAAGAGACGCCGGTGCTCCTCGGCATTGATATGGAGGTGGGGCGCGGTGAGTTTCTGGCGGTTTTGGGGCATAACGGATCCGGAAAATCCACCCTTGCCAAGCACCTTAACGCGATTTTAACGCCGACCGCCGGCAGAGTTCTGGTGGAGGGCATCGATACGGCAAAAGAGGACATGCTCTATGAGATTCGCCGCCGTGTCGGCATGGTTTTTCAAAATCCCGATAACCAGATGGTTGCCAATATTGTAGAGGAGGACGTGGCGTTCGCGCCGGAGAACCTTGGCGTTACGCCGCAGGAAATCCGCAGACGGGTGGACGACTCCCTCGCAGCGGTCAATATGTCGGCCTTTTCCGGGCATGCGCCGCATATGCTCTCCGGCGGCCAAAAGCAGCGCGTTGCCATTGCCGGCGTGCTTGCGATGCAGCCGGATATTCTGGTTTTGGACGAGCCGACCGCCATGCTTGACCCCGTCGGCCGCCGTGAGGTTTTGGCTACGGTAAAACGGCTGAACCGTGAAAAAAAGATGACGGTGGTGCTGATTACACATTATATGGACGAGGCGGTGCAGGCCGACCGCGTGATTGTGGTTGACAGCGGCAGAATCAAGATGCAGGGGCCGCCGCGGGAGGTATTTTCCAAGGTAGAGGCGCTCAAGGCACTGGGGCTGGATACGCCGCAGGCAACGGAGCTGATTTGGCAGCTAAACCGCAGCGGTGCGGCATTGCCGGAGGGGATTTTGGATCGGCCGCTGAAACTGAGCGAATTTTCGGCAAAAAT
>URTH01000029.1 GCA_900550775.1 uncultured Eubacteriales bacterium
TCGGCAAACTTGTGTATGCCAAAAAGAAGGAAAAGCAGTACCAAAAAAGCCCGTGGAATCGCTAACAATCCTTGCTCTTAAAATTGGGCCCGGATTATTCCCTTTCGGCTAGCATGGCGGCAGCTACCCGGCGGAGCCCTTTTGTCCTTTTAAAGCGGACGGAGAGACGCCAAGCTCCCGTTTGAATGCCTTTGAAAAATAGCCCTGATCGGAAAAGCCGAGCTTTTCGGCGGTTTCGGTCACGCCCATTCCCTCTTTGAGCAAAGCGGCCGCCGCTTTGAATTTGAGGTGCATAAAATATTTGTGGATGCCGATGCCGGCGTATTTGGTAAAAATGCGCTTAAGCCCGGTTTCGCTGATATTGCAGTGCGCCGCAATGGCAGAGACGGACGGGTTGCGGCAGACCTGCTGATTCATGTAGACAACAGCCTTGCTGAAGATGGCTGTCTCCGGCGTCTGTGTCGCGGCGGCAATCACGCCGTCATCGCCGAGGGTGAGAATCAGCTGCGCAAGGTAACAGGACAGCATCTGCCCGTAAGAACCGTGCGTGCGGATGGCCTCCAGCCCATCGGTAATGCCGCGAAACGCTGCAAAGTGATCGGATTTTTCCGAAACATAGCGGAGCCAGTGGCGGATGATGCCCTTTTGGGCGTCGCCAAGCCGAAATACCGTTTGCTTTAAAAATTCCAGCGGCATTCCGTCGGCAGAAAAGGAGAAAATAAAAAGCTTTGCACCGTTTGGATCGTCAATGTAAAATTGGTGAAATTCCAGAGGCGCATGAAAAAGGATGTCGCCTTGGGTCAGGTTATAGACGTGCTGATCGCCCGATGCGCAGATTTTTCCTTTTAAAAGATAGATGCCCTCCCAGAAATTATGCGATTCACCGGGAAAGACATAGTCTTTTTCGTAATCCTGAACAAATAAACTGTACATTTCCCGAATGACCAGGGGCTGATGGAGCGGATACGCAGAATAAACCATAAAAAACACCTCGCCTGTGCCGAAAATTACATATTTATGGTCGAAAATTCCATTGATATGTATTTTTAATATGGTACAATGGTAACATAAATTGACAAATTTGTAAAGGGGTGTTACAATGGATAAGATAAAGGTTGGATGGATCGGACTCGGTAACCGCGGCATGAGTCTTTTGAAGGATGTTGTGCTTGCACAAAAAGAGCAGGTAACCGCGGTTTGTGATATCTATGACGATCGGGCGGAGGCCGGGGCTGACGCAGTAGAGGCAGCCGGGCAGAAACGGCCGGCGGTGTTTCAGGATTATAAGGAGCTGATTGCGGCGGCCGACGTCAATACGATTGTGATTGCGACTGCGTGGGAAAGCCATATCCCGATTGCGGTTGCGGCAATGAAGAAGAAGATCGCGGTGGCGATGGAGGTCGGCGGCGTATACGCGTTGATGCAGTGCTATGAACTGGTAAAAACCTACGAAGAGACGAAAACGCCTTTTATGTTCCTGGAAAACTGCTGCTTTGGACGACGGGAGTTAATGGTTAAAAACATGGTAGAGCAGGGCGTGTTCGGAGAGGTGGTGCATTGCTCCGGCGGCTATCACCATGACCTTCGGGAGGAGATTTCCGGCGGCATCAAAAACCGCCACTACCGTTTCAGAAATTATCTGCAAAGAAACTGTGAGAATTACCCGACACATGAGCTTGGCCCGATTGCCAAGGTTTTAAATATCAACCATGGCAACCGGATGCTGACGCTGACCTCAACAGCGTCAAAAGCGGCAGGGTTACATACATATATAAAGAAGAACGAAAGCGGCGATGCCGATTTAAGTCATGCAAAGTTTGCGCAGGGCGATATTGTTACGACCGTCATCAAGTGCGCAAACGGCGAGACCATTACCCTGACGCTGGATACCACGCTGCCGCGGTTTTACAGCCGTGGCTTTACGGTGCGCGGTACGGCGGCAATGTATGAAGAGGCGACCGACTCTGTTTTTATGGATACCGAGGAGGATCGCGCCCATGACTATGACTGGCGCCAAGAATGCTTTGGCAACGCCGAAAAGTACACCGAAAAGTACGATCATCCGATTTGGAAGCAGTATATCAAAGAGGGTGTGCAGGGAACCCATGACGGCATGGATTGGCTGGAGTTTAAACTCTTTTTTAAGGCTCTGCGTAAGGGTGAGCCGATGCCGGTCGATGTGTATGATGCCGCATGCTGGATTGCGGTTTCGGCTCTGTCGGAACAGTCCGTGGCGCGCGGCGGCGCAGTCGTTGATATCCCCGATTTTACCGAGGGAAAATGGCTGATGCATGTTGTAGATGAAAAATCACTGAGAGAGGAAGAGGAAAAATGAGTGCAGATTTAGTCATTATGGCAGCCGGGATGGGAAGCCGTTTCGGCGGATTAAAACAGGCGGCTCCGGTTGGAAAAAACGGAGAGATGATTATTGATTTTTCCGTGTATGATGCAAAAAAGGCAGGCTTTGAAAAGGCGGTTATCATCATACGCAAGGATATCGAAAAGGATTTTCGCGCGGCATGCGGAAAGCGCATCGAGAAGATGATTGATGTGGCGTATGTGTATCAGGAAAAGGACGCGCTGCCTAAGGGTTATCAGCTGCCTGAAACCAGAGAAAAGCCGTGGGGAACCGGACATGCGATCCTTTGCGCAAAGGACGCGGTGGAGCATCCGTTTTTGGTAATCAATGCGGACGATTATTACGGCCAGGGCATCTATCAGACGATGTATGACTATCTGACAAAGCATGACGGCATGTGCATGGCAGGATATCGCCTGGGAAATACACTTTCGGATAACGGTACGGTCTCCCGCGGGGTATGCACCGTAAAGGACGGATACTTAGCCGGTATTGAGGAGATGACCGATATCGGCAGAGACAGCGGTATGGACGATAACACCATTGTTTCGATGAACATGTGGGGCTTGGATACCGGGATTTTCCCCTATCTGGAAGAGAATTTTACCGCGTTTTTGGATCAGCATCTCAGCGAGCCAAAGACCGAATTCTTCCTCCCCAGCGTGGTAAATCAGCGGATTCATGAAAAGAATATGCCGGTGCGCGTGTTAGAGACCGATGCAAAATGGTACGGCGTGACCTATCAGCAGGATCTTCCGGCTGTGCAGGAGGCCATGAAAAAGATGGAAGAGCAAGGACTATATCGGTTTTAAAACCGCGGAAAGGGAGATTGAAAATGGATTTAAAGGAAATCATGGGAAAATTTAAGATTGACAGCAGCGTGGAGCTGTACGGCAACGGCCATATCAATGACACGTATTTGTGCGGTATGGCGCCGCGGTACATTTTGCAGCGGATCAATCATAATGTGTTTAAAAGCCCGGAACAGGTCATGGAAAATATTTATCATGTGACCGAGCATGTCCGCAAAAAGATCATTGCCGGCGGCGGCAATCCGGAGCGTGAGACACTGACGGTTGTACCGACCAAGGACGGTAACATTTTTTACAAGTCGGAGGACGGCAATTATTTTAGAATGTACCGTTTTATCGAGGATTCGGTCAGCTACGATTTGGTAGAAAACCCGATCCAGCTTTACCATGCAGGAAAAGCCTTTGGCCATTTTCAAAAGATGCTGGATGATTTTCCGGCGGATAAACTCTATGAGACGATTGTGGATTTCCATAACACGCCCAAGCGGATCGGCCATTTAAAAGAGGCAGCGGAGAAGAACACTGCCGGCCGTTTGGATGAGGTCGGCGAGGAAATCGCATTTGCACAAAAGTACGAGCCGTATGCAAGTCTGATTGTGGACGCATTGGCAGACGGCAGAATGCCGCTTCGGGTTACCCACAACGACACCAAGCTCAACAACGTCCTGTTTGACAAAACCACCGGCGAGGGGGTTTGCGTCATCGATCTGGATACGGTGATGCCGGGATCGGTGCTCTATGATTTCGGCGATGCGCTGCGGTTTGGCGCGTCGAGCGGTGCCGAGGACGAAACGGATCTTGACAAGATTTATTTTGATTTAGAGAAGTTTGAGCAGTTTGCCAAGGGATTTTTAGAGGAGACTGCGGATTGTCTGACCGAGACGGAGCGGAAGCTCTTGCCGGAATCCGCCCTGATTTTAACCTACGAATGCGGAACACGGTTTTTGACGGATTATTTAAACGGCGATGTCTATTTTAAGATTCATCGCGAAAAGCATAATCTGGACCGTGCGAGAAATCAGTTTAAACTGGTTGCCGATATCGAGAGCAAGCTGCCTGCGATGCATGAGATCGTGGAAAAATACCTGTAAGAGAATAAAAAAAGGAGCCGCAAGGCTCCTTTTTATTTTCGGATTTGGCCGCTGCCCAGAATCTGATATTTGGTGCTGGTCAGCGCGGTCAGCCCCATCGGCCCTCTTGCGTGAATCTTTTGGGTGCTGATGCCGATCTCAGCGCCGAACCCAAATTCAAAGCCGTCCGTAAAGCGTGTTGACGCGTTCACATAAACCGCAGCGGCATCGACGCGATCCAAAAATCGCTGTGCGGCATCGTAGCTTTTGGTAACGATGGCGTCGCTGTGGCCGCTGTTATAACGGTTGATATGTTCGATGGCTTCGTCTAAAGTATCGACGATTTTCACGCCGATTTTTAAATCAAGGTATTCCTGTCCCCAATCCTCCTCGGTAGCCGGAATCGCCGAAGGATAAAGCGAGCAAACCCTTGCGTCGCCGACAATCGTAACATGATGTGCCTCAAGGGCGGAGAGCATATCCGGCAGGAACGCTGCCGCTGCGGACTGATGAACCAGCAGTTTTTCTTCAGCGTTGCAGACGGACGGACGCTGCGTCTTGGCGTTGATGACAATCTCCTTTGCCATTGTAAGATCGGCGCTCTCGTCCACGTAAACATGGCAGTTGCCCGTCCCGGTTTCGATCGCCGGAACCGTTGCGTTTTCAACCACAGAGCGGATCAGACCGGCGCCGCCGCGCGGAATAATGACGTCGAGATAGTCGTCAAGCTGCATCAGTGCAGTTGCACTCTCACGGGTGGTGTCCTCCACAAGATTGATGCTTCCCTCCGGCAGTCCTGCCGCATAGCCGGCGTTTTGCATGACCTTTACGATTGCCATGTTGGAGTGCAGCGCCTCCTTGCCGCCGCGCAGAATGACGGCGTTGCCGGCTTTGATACAAAGACCGGCAGCGTCGGCGGTGACGTTGGGGCGTGCCTCGTAGATGATGCCGATAACGCCCAGCGGCACACGAACCTGGCCGATTTTCAGGCCGTTGGGGCGTTTGGTCTGATGGAGCATCTCACCGATCGGATCGGGGAGCGCGGCAATCTGTTCGATGCCCTCCGCTATGGCATCAATCCGCTGCGCGGTTAAAGCCAGACGGTCGAGCAGCCCCTTTGCCATACCGTTTTGCTTGGCAAGATGCAGGTCGCGCTCGTTTTCCTCCAGTAAAAAGGTGGTATGAAAGCGCAGTGCTGCGGCGATTTCCATCAGTGCGTGATTTTTGATATCGGTAGACAGGGTGGCAAGCACATAGGAGGCGGACTTGGCCAGCTGCCCTTTTTGTGTCAATTCTTCCGTGACGGTCATAAGACTCACTCCTTTAAAACAGTTCGATCTTTTTTCATTTTTCCCGATTGCATTGATTATATCACAAAATTGTGGTATAATCAACACGAAATCGAAAGAGATAGGAGCAAAATTCATGTTATTTGATACCCATGCGCATTTTGATGATGCAAAATTTGATGCTGACCGGGATGCGGTCATCCAAAGTTTAAAGGAATACGGGGTTGGTTATGTAACCAATATCGGCGCGGATATGGCGTCCTCACAGGCCGCCGTCTCGCTTGCGGAAAAATATGATTTTATCTACGCGGCTGTCGGGGTGCATCCGAGTGAGACGGAGCAGCTTTCCGAAAAGGATATGGAGGTCTTGCGGGATTTGGCGCTTGCGCACGACAAGGTGCGTGCGATTGGCGAAATCGGGCTGGACTATCGTTTTGCGCCGTATGACGCAGAAAAACAACAGTATTGGTTTCGGCGGCAGATTCGGCTTGCCAAGGAATTAAAGCTGCCGATTGTCGTTCATGACCGGGATTCTAAGGGAGACGGCATCAAGATATTAAAAGAGGAAAAGGTGAGCCACGGCGTTATGCACTGTTTTTCCGGCAGTGCGGAGATTGTCAAGGAGCTTGTGAAAATGGGATTTATGATTTCATTTACCGGGGTGTTGACCTTTAAAAACGCAAGACGTGCGGCAGAGGCCTGCGCAGCGGTTCCCATGGATCGGTTGATGATTGAGACGGACTGTCCGTACATGGCGCCGGAGCCGCATCGCGGCGCACGGAATTTTAGCGGATATGTGGGCTATGTGGCAAAAAAGATGGCGGAGATCAAAGGGGTCTCTGAGACGGAAATGGCGAGGATTACAACGGAAAATGCAAAGCGCTTTTACGGCATTGCATAAAAATAAGGGGCTGCCAAACGGCAGCCCCTTGTTTTAGAAGTTTAACTGGCTTTCGTGCATCGGGAAGAAGTCAAAGCGCGGCTCCAAAAATTTGAGCATGTGCTCTTTTTCGTCACAAAAGTCATAGAGTGTATCAAAAATGCGGTTCCAATCCCAAAATTCGTCGCCGAGGTTGAGATAGGAGAGCAGCAGCTCGGTGCCCTTCGGTGCGATCGGGTGCATCAGCACGGTTGCCACGCGAACCATGTGGAAAACATCGCGGAGCGTCTGCATACGCAGTGCCTGATCGTCCGCCTTATCGGCAGCGGCAATGTTTTTCGCCCAGTATTTATTGGCGTTTCGGATATAGGTGTCCATCAGGCTCATGACGGAGTGGAACTCAAAGCGGTACATATACCGCTCATATTTTAAAATGGTCTCCTTGGCCTGGGTCAAAACCTCCTCGCTGATGGCACCGTAGGGAAGCTTGCCGTCATTATATTTTTGTGCCGTGTAGAAACAGGAGCGCGCCACGCGGTTAAACACATTGGAAAGCAGCTTGCCCTCCTTTAACACGGGGTCGGCATCCTTTTCGCCGGCGGTCGGATTGAGCGGCTTTGGCTGGAAGCTGACGCTCTTTAAACCAAGGCCAAGGCTTAAAAAGTGCGCTCTGAGCTGCTCCGGCGTGTAGTATGCAAAAAGGTCGGCAGCCATCGGCGGCTTGACCGCGCCGCTGGAGCTTGCTTTTTTATTCAAAAACAGAATGTGGTTGTTTGCAACCAGGGTCGGCAGGGTCAGCTGGCCGTCCTTCGGGTGGGTGGTAAGCGAGTCACGTTTTCCCTGTGTTGCCATAAACATCACCATTTCGGCGATACCGTAAAAATAGATGTTGTCCTGGCCGATAAACTGATAGACCTTGGCGTCCTCCGAACACCAGAATTTCTTCCATTCATTTTCGTCCTTGCCGCACTGCTTTAAATAGGTGCGCGTAAAGGAGATCGGCGCCCACAGAGATTCCGGCCATACCCAGATCGTCAGTCCCTCTTCGCCGTCAATGACCGGCGCAGGAACGCCCCATTCAATATTCCCGGTCAGGCGGAAGGGTACCAGCGTTTTCCCGGCACGGAAACGGATGTTATGCGCACCGAGTACCTCGCGCGCGGCGTCTCTTTGGGCAAGGGTCTGAAATTCCAGCGCAAATGAGGTCTTGTTTGCGGTCGTGTTTAAGGTGTGCTCCGGCAATTGGCCGCAGATGGCGTCATATTCTTCACGCAGTTCATTTTTGATATAGACCATCGGCGGCGTCATAAACTCGCGGATGGTGTTGGCAACTAAGGGGCGCACCGTCTCGTCCTCAGCGATTTGATCGACATACCGGTTCATCAGATCCTGAAACTTGGTAAGATCGATATACCAGTTGGTGACATCGCGCATCTCCGGCGTTTCGCCGGTTAAGGTGCTTTTCGGATCGATCAGATCCTCCGGCATGTACTGATGCCCCATGGAACATTCGTCCGCATAGCCCTTGTCGGAGGTACAGTTTTCCACCGGGCAGCGGCCGACCACCTGTCTGCCGTTTAAAAACTGACCGGCTTTTGCGTCATAAAACTGACGGGTAACCAGCTTTTCCAGATATCCGTTTTGGTGCCACAGCTCCATCAGTTCCTTGGTGACGGTTTCGTGCTCGCGCTTGGCATCGTCCAGGCCGGACGCCGCAAACAGATTCAAACTGATTTCGTATTCCGAAAGCGTTTCCTTTTGGCTCTCGTGGTTCTGGCGTACAAAATCCTCAATTGTGCCGGAAAACGCGCCGCTTTCATGCAGGCTGCGGTAGCTTTCCACAATGGGCGAACCGTAGCAGTCGGTGCCGGATACAAAAACAACATTGTCCGCACCGATGCGGTCACGCAAAAACCGCGCCATCACGTCTGCCTGTACAAAAACGCCGCCGACGTGGCCAAAGTGCAATTTTTTGTTTCCGTAGGGCATGCCGCCCGTGATAACCGCCCGTTTCGGAAAGACAGGGCGCGGCATGTCAAGTATATTTTCACGTTCCTTGCGAAATCCCTCGCGGTCATGATTCTTTTCTTTTCCCATAATCTTAATTCCTTTCTTCCGGCGTCGTTTCCATCGCGGATTCGATTCTGCGTCTCATGCAAGGCTCACCCAGCAGATGACAGATTTCCCACAGATCGGGGGAATTGGTTCTGCCGACAATGGCAACCCGAATCACGTTGCTGACATCGGTGATGCTGCCCTTGTACATCTCCGGGTTCTTTTTATAGTCCTTCGGCTTTAAGGCGTACTGCATGTCGCCGGCAATATCGCGAATCTTCTGGAACCATGCGGCGTTATCATCGGCGTGGTCGTAGGTTTCAAGATAGCGTTTTAAAATTTCGCCGCGGTCGGACTCTGTGACGTTTTCCGGGTAGGGACTCTCCTTGGTGAAGGTCTCGTCAAAGTAGAAGGATAAGAACTGACGCGCCTGTTTCCAGTTGGTTAAATCCTTACGCGGCCGCGCACCCGTTCTCCCCACATCAATAATTTTTTCGGTAAACGCGCGGTCTTTGGTGAACAGTGCGTAAAAGTCCGGGTCGTATTCCTTAAGCCAGAGTGACATCTTTTCGTAAATTTCGGCCGCCGGAATCCGCAGCAGGGTCTCCTGGCTGACGCTGTCAAACTTCATCATATCAAACAGGGCGCCGGAATGTCCCATCTTTTCCAGAGTGAACGTAAAATCGTCCATCGCAGCGTCCGGGTGCTCGCTGCGCCATTCTTCATAATTGGAGTTTAAAAGGGTCATTAAATATTCCCGTACCGCTTCCGGGACGTAACCCTCTCTGCGGTAGTAGTCAAGGCCGAGCTCCGGATCCTTGCGCTTGGACAGCTTGCGCTTGGTATCGCCGTCCATCTTCATCAGCACGGGCGTGTGACAGTAGATGGGGCGTTTCCAGCCGAAGGTGTCAAACAGCTGCGCGTGGATCGGCGCGGTGGACAGCCATTCTTCACCGCGTACCACGTGGGTGGTGCGCATGAGGTGATCGTCAATGACATGCGCAAAGTGATAGGTCGGAATCCCGTCCGATTTCAGCAGGACAAAGTCCTGGTAGTTTTCCTGTAGTTTCAGCGTGCCGCGGATGCCGTCAAACAGTTCCAGTGTGTGGCTGATATCGCCGTCGGAGCGAAAACGGAGCACGTATTCCTCACCGGCTGCGATTCTCTTTTCAATCTCCTCAATCGGAAGATCGCGGCAGAGCGCCCACTCGCCGTAGTAGCCGAAGTTCTCTTTTTT
Organism: uncultured Eubacteriales bacterium; assembly: GCA_900550775.1. Lineage (GTDB taxonomy): Bacteria > Bacillota > Clostridia > Monoglobales > Monoglobaceae > Ructibacterium. The sequence goes on from URTH01000029.1 coordinate 9,703, forward strand.
GGAAATCTGGGTGTTCCGCATCTCGGTGAGCCGTTCCTCGCTGCAAAAACAGGGATAGGCCAGACCGCGGCGTACCAGTTCTTTGGCAAAGCATTGATAAACTTCCTTCCGCTGCCGCTGGCGGTAGGGACCGTAGTCGCCGCGGTCGCTCTCTGTGGTTGCGCCCTCGTCAAAGGAAATGCCGAAATAGTCCATAGCGGAGAGCAGCAGTTCAACGGCGCCGGGCACCTCGCGCTTTGCGTCGGTGTCCTCAATCCGAAGATAAAAAACGCCGCCGCTCTGGTGTGCCAGCCGTTCGCCGATCAGCGCGTTATACAGGTTGCCGAGATGGACAAAGCCTGTCGGGCTGGGACCGATTCTGGTGACTTTGGCGTCCTCGGAAAGTCCCTCGCGGCGGGGATAGCGCAGCTCGTAATCCTCCGGCGTTTTGGTGATATCGGGAAACAGCAGTTCTGCCAGATAATTTGTATCCATAATGTTACCTCTTTTGCTCAAATTTCAATAATGATCTCTAAACCGTTATTTTACCCTTTTTTTGTAAAAAAGTCAAGCAATATGGGAAGATGAGAGGGACGGATTCTTTTTTGGGATTGTAAAATTTTGAAAACGCGAAAAATCGTTTCCCAAAACCAGAACTTTAACGGCCATCTTTCGGTCAGATTGACTATTGACTTTTTACATAAAATAGTATATTGTGTAAAATATCGTATTATTTTAATACGAAACATAAAAAACCTTGAAGGGGGTATTTGTATTGGAGAATATTGTCAGCCTTGAGGACATCGTTGTTACCTTTGACGGAGAGCAGATTTTAAACCACATTAACCTGGATATCCGGGATAAAGAGTTTGTCACGCTGCTTGGGCCGTCCGGTTGTGGAAAAACCACAACGCTTAGGATCATCGGTGGTTTTCTGGAACCTGACAGCGGCACTGTTACGTTTGAAGGGAAAAAGATCAACCATATTCCGCCGTATAAGCGGAATGTTAATACCGTATTCCAGCGTTATGCATTGTTTCCGCATCTGAATGTGTATGAGAACATCGCCTTTGGCCTTAGGGTCAAGAAGATGCCGGAGCGGGAGATTCGCAGCCGGGTGGGAGAAATGTTGGAGCTTGTGAATCTGCGCGGCTATGAAAAGCGAAATATCAGCCGTCTGTCCGGCGGTCAGCAGCAGCGTGTGGCGATTGCCAGGGCACTGGTGAATCAGCCGAAGGTGTTGCTGCTGGACGAGCCGCTGGGCGCACTTGATTTAAAGCTGCGCCAGGAAATGCAGATGGAGCTGAAAAAGATTCAGCAGCGTTTGGAGATTACCTTCATTTATGTTACGCACGATCAGGAAGAGGCCTTGACGATGAGCGATACGGTCGTCGTCATGAACCATGGCAATATTCAGCAAATCGGTACGCCCGTTGATATCTATAACGAGCCGCAGAATGCGTTTGTCGCGGACTTTATCGGCGAGAGCAACATTCTGCCCGGCATTATGCGTAAAGACCGCCTGGTTGAGATCAGCGGCAGGGAATTTGTCTGTGTGGACGCAGGCTTTGGTGAAAACACGCCGGTGGACGTGGTGATCCGCCCGGAGGATATCACCCTTGCCGCGCCGGAGGACGCACAGATTTCCGGGGTGGTAACCTCGGTAACCTTTAAGGGCGTTCATTATGAAATGGTGGTGGAGGCCTATGATTTTCACTGGCTGATCCAGTCCACCAAGGCCGCCCAGGAGGGCGCGACGGTCGGAATCACCTTTGGCCCCGATGACATTCATATCATGCACAAGATGAAAGGATCGGTGGAAAGATGAGAAGAAAATTGCTTGCTGCCCCCTATCTTGTGTGGATGGCGGTGTTTGTGATTGTTCCGCTGATTATGGTGGCTTATTTTGCGTTTACGGACGGCGACGGAAACTTTACGCTGCAATATGTCGCAGACGTTGCCCAGTACAGCAATATTTTTGTGCGTTCGATCTGGCTTGCCGCGATTGCAACGGTGATCTGCCTGATTGTTGCCTATCCGCTGGCGTTTACGCTTGCCAATATGGATCTTAGGGTGCAGGGAACCATGGTGATGATCGTGGTGCTGCCGATGTGGATGAATTTTCTGCTGCGTACCTATGCGTGGATGACCCTGCTCGGCAACGAGGGGATCATCAATACCCTGCTCGGCTATATCGGCATCGGCCCGTTTAAAATGCTGAATACTCAGGGCGCCGTTGTGCTCGGCATGGTCTATGATTATCTGCCGTTTATGATACTGCCGCTCTATTCCGTCATGGTAAAAATCGATAAAAGCGTCTTGGAGGCGGCACAGGATCTGGGCTGCAACAGCATCAAAACGATGCTCCGCGTGATCTTTCCGCTGAGCCTTCCGGGCGTGATGTCCGGTATCACCATGGTGTTTGTGCCGGCCATCAGCACCTTTATCATTTCAAGGATGCTGGGCGGCGGCTCTAACCTCTTGATCGGCGATTTGATTGAGATGCAGTTTTTGGGAAATTCCTATAACCCCAACCTGGGCGCCGGTATTTCCTTGGTTTTGATGGTGATTATCCTCTTAATCATGACCTTGATGAATCAGTTCGATTTGGACGACGACCGCGTGTTGATGTAAGGGGGGACGAGAATGAAAAAATTATCCAAAGTTTACTTAAGCCTTGTACTTGCTTTTTTGTACCTGCCGATTCTGGTGCTGATTATCTTTTCGTTTAACGTCTCCAAAAGCCGCTCGGTGTTCAGCGGTTTTACCCTGGACTGGTACCAAAAGCTGTTTCATAATGAGCTGATTATGGCATCGCTCGGCAACACGCTGATTGTTGCGGTGATTGCCTCGGTCTGCGCGACGATACTCGGTACCGTGGCGGCGATCGGCATCCACAAGATGCGCAAGGTACCCAAGATGATGGTGATGGAGGTTACCAATATCCCGATCACCAACCCGGAAATCGTGACGGGTGTTTCTCTGATGCTGCTGTTTGTGTTTTTTGCGGCGCGTATGAACCTGGAATTTGGCTTTGTGACCTTGATTATTGCGCATATTACCTTTGATGTTCCCTATGTGGTGATGAACGTGATTCCAAAGCTGCGGCAGATGGACGCCAACCTATACGAGGCGGCACAGGATCTCGGCTGCGGCCCGGTACGCTCCTTTTTCAAGGTTGTGCTGCCGGAGATTCTGCCGGGTGTGGTTTCCGGCTTTTTGATGGCGTTTACGTTTTCACTGGATGACTTTGTGGTCAGCTATTTTACCAGCGGCTCCAGTGCGCAGACGCTGCCGATTACCATTTACGCCATGACAAGACGTAAGGTCAGCCCGGAAATCAATGCGCTCTCGACCATTATTTTTGTGGTGGTGCTTGTTGTTCTGATTTTAAAGAATCTGTTAGAGAGCCGCAGTATCCGAAAGGAGGCGTCAAAATGAAACGTTGGATTGCCTTTTTGATGATGCTGCTTCTGGTTTTGCCGTGCCTTGCCGGTTGTCAGTCGGCAGAGAGTGAGGACGAAGAACCCATTGAGGCGCAAACGGTACAGGTGGAGGATCCGGCGTATTACAGCCGTTTGAAAAACGCCGGGATTTCGATCAACGTTTACAACTGGGGTGAATATATCCCGGACGGCAGCGAGGAGGGGGTACTGAACCTCAATGCGGAATTTACCAAGCTGACCGGGATTCGGGTCAATTATACGACCTATGCCACCAATGAAGAGCTTTACGCAAAGCTAAAAGGCGGCGGCGTCAGCTATGACATTATCATTCCGTCCGATTATATGATTTCGCGTATGATCCGTGAGGATATGTTAGAGCCGCTTGATTTCCGAAATATTCCGAACGAAAAGAATATTATGGAAAAGTTCAAAAACCCGGAATACGACCCGGAGAACGCCTATTCGGTACCCTATACCTGGGGTACGGTGGGTATCATCTATGATAACACGGCGATTGACCTTCCGGAGGAGGAGATTGACTGGGATATCCTTTGGGATCAGGCGTACCGGGATCAGATTCTGATGTTCGATAATCCGCGTGACGCCTTTGCCATTGCGGAAATTCGAAAAGGGTATTCTTTAAATACCGAGGATAAGGACGAGCTGACCGATGCGGCAAGGCTGCTGGTGGAGCAAAAGCCGGTGGTGCAGGCCTATGTCATGGATGAAATTTTTGATAAGATGGGCGCCGGTGAGGCGGTGCTTGCCCCGTATTATGCAGGCGATGCCGCGACCTTGATGGACGAATACGACCATTTAAGCTTTGTCATTCCGAAGAGCGGCACCAACCTGTTCTTTGATGCGGTCTGCATTCCGAAAGGCTGCAAACAAAAAGAGGCTGCCGAGATGTATATCAACTTCCTGTGTGAGCCGGACGTTGCCTATGCGGTGACGGATTTTATCGGCTATTCCACACCGAACCAGGCGGCTTATGACATGCTGGATGACGAACTGAAGGAGGATCCGATTGCATACCCGGATGATGACTATCTGGCAGAGCATACCACCGTGTTTTGCAATCTCTCCGATGATGCCAATGCGACGATGCAGACCCTCTGGACTGAGATGAAGAGTGCGGAGCAGGAGTCGAATAATCCGTATTTGGTGCCGGTGTTTATGCTGCTTTGCGTGCTTTTGTCGGTGGGAATCCTGATTCGCCGCTATATCCGCAGCAAAAAAGATATCTTTTAATATGGTTTTCAGGGACTGCCGCAAAATGGTTTCATTTTGCGGCGTCCCTATTTTTTATTACCTATTGACAAGAGTGAAATTTCGTATTATAATAAAACTAACGACCATTAGTTAGCGGAGGGCTTATGAAGCAGGAAGATACCAAACAGGTCATTCTTGAAAAGGCGCTGGAACTGTTTTCGGCAAAGGGGTATGATTCTGTCAGTATGGATGAAATCGCAAAAGCGGTGGGGGTAAAAGCGCCGTCGCTCTATAACCATTTTTCCGGCAAACGCGCCATCTTTGACGCGATTGTGGAGTCTACGGCGATGCAGTACGAAAAATATACGGACGCAATCCATGTTCATGTGCAGGACGCCGAACGGGATTTTACCGTCTTTTCCGAAATGGAGGAGGACGCGCTGGTTCAAAAGGTGCGCAAGATCTTTTTATACTCGCTGCACGATAAGGCGATCAGCCGTTTTCGCCGCATGATGACGCTGGAGCAATTTCGCTCACCGACGCTTTCTGCACTGTATTCCGCGCGGTATGTCGATCGGCTGACCGATTACCACGCAAGGATTTTTGAAAGCCTGATTAAGCGCGGCGAGATCAAAGACGAAAACCCGCGGACGCTGGTAATGATGTAT
>URTH01000030.1 GCA_900550775.1 uncultured Eubacteriales bacterium
AATCTCAATTATGTCGATAAAAAGGCCGACAACAGCCGCTCGGTGGTAAGCCTGGCTCACTTTGATCCGCAGGGATATGTGAAGTTTTATACCGACAGCAAAAACGGCGAAAAAGCCGCTGCCAATGTCATCGCCTATGAGCCTATGAAGTGGTACAACTTTCGACTATACATGGATTTTGAAACCCAAACCTACACCCTTTGCGTCAACGGCCGAAACATCATAGAGCGGCAGCCCTTGCCGACCGGCGCAACGCCGAGTCTTTATTGCTTTACGGTGTATTTTCAGTTCGGCAGCCGTCATACGGGGTGTGAGGACGACTATGTAGAGATTGACAACTATGTGCTTCGCCTTGCAAACTGTACCTACACGCCGCGGCTGAACCGCCTTTGGCAGGCGCCGGATATCTGTAAGCTGGCCTGCTTTCCCGCAAGGGCAGTGGATATGGTGCTTGCAAGATACGATTCCGGCGGCACGCTCCTGAAAGGGCTGCGGATCAGCCGCGGGGATGATACAACCTACCATCTGATGGAGATCAGGGGCGAAGAAACGAAAACGGCGGAGCGGGTATTCTGGTGGCAGCTGGATCAGCTGGTTCCTCTTTCCGGAATGCCGCTGCCATAGCCTTACTTTGGCATGCTGACTTTAAGAGACAGAATATTTTTGGTAAATTGCAGATCAAAGAGAACAAAGGCGGCAGACAGGTTCTGCCAAAAATGCCGAACGGCCGGAAAAATCCGGCGTTCGGACTGCCCGATCTGAAATACCAGAAGGGAGAGAAACAATGAATTTCATTTTGCGTAAAACAACTGCCGTCCTGGCTGCGCTGGCTATGTTAGTTCTTTCAGCAGCGATTCCTTTATCGGCGTATGCAGATACGGACGGCTACAGCGAAATCATTTTTGAGACCGATTTTGAAAATGGGCTGGGTGTGAATAATAAGGATCTTCAATGGAAGACCGACGGCGGCGCAAGAACACCTGTTGAAATGCTGTCCCCGGTAGATGAGGAGGAGCATGGCAGGATCGTCGGAGTTCCTACCATGGGAAGCAACGGAAAGCGGGATCACTTTTTACGAACCAGCTACGCAAAGGTTAATGGAAAATTCGAAAGCGCCATGCTGACCGGCGAGGCGTTGGAGAGAGTACAGCATATCCGTTTGGGTATGGACATCATGATGGGTGATTACGCGGATGCCGGCTTTAGCATCGTGACCCATCAGTCCGTTTCAAGCCGGCCTATGTATCGGCTGGTGAGTTTTACGGATAAGGGCGACTTGAGTGTACTTGGCGCTTCCCATGGAAACTATGAGCTCATGACATGGTATCGGCTGGAGGCCTTTTTGGATTACACGAAAAGAGAGGTGCAGGTCTATATCGGCGGAGAGCCGGCCGGTTCGGCGCCGATGAACGACAACTTTGGTTTTTACTGTCTGTCAACAGGAGTACAGATGGGGGCAAATGCCGCAGATACTTATGTCTATGTTGATAACCTTTCTTATCGGGTGGCGTCTGCGCCGGCTTTGCTTTCGGCGTATCCGCCGGATGGATATCGGAACGCTCCGATAAAGGGCGGTACGCTGGAGCTGACCTTTGACAGCAGCTTAGATGCAAACGCCTTTCCGGGTGTCACCGTGCAGAACGCTGCCGGTCAGACGGTAGACGGCGTGGATTATGAAATCAGGGGCGCAAAACTGATACTTACCGTTACCCAAAAGCTGGAGCCGGATACGGACTATACCGTTCAAATCCCGGCAGGCGTGACCGGGAGGAATGGTCTTATCACCAAAGAACCGATCCGCGGCAGCTTCCATACCGTTGCCGGGGCGTTGCTGCTGGGCGAGTTTACCTATACCGAGGGGGCGAGTAACCCGGCCGGCGGTCAGGCGGCCGTGCGGGCAGAATTGATTAGCAATTCCGATACCACGCAGACGGCGTTGGTGGTGATTGCCGCCTATGATGCACAGGGAGCAATGCTGGGCGTAAAGGAAGAACCGGTGACGGTGGAGAGCGGACAGACGGTATCGATGGATAGCAGAATCAGCACAACCGAATCGGTGGATCACTATTGTGCCTATGTGGCGGGTGCAAACGGCGTGCCGGTGGGCGGCCGTGCCATTTGCCTAAGCGGAGAGGGAACAAAACAGATGGATACCCTGGCAGGTGAGCGCGGCGATGCGGAGATTATCCTGTTTGAGGTGGATGAAAACGCGGCTCGGATTGCCGGTACGCTGTCGAAGGCAGGGCAGCAGCTGCTGATTGTTCGGGTAGAGCGGCAAGGGGAAACGGTTTGGATTGCCCCGATTCTCAGTGACAGCAGCGGAAGCTTTACCGCAGGCTATGCGGCCGCTGCGGCAGAGGACGGCTACAAGCTCACCGTAACCGGGCAGATGCTGAACCGGACAATGACGCAGATGTTCTACTATTTTAAGCCGGAAACCAAGGCGCAGATTTTGGAATCGGTCAATGTTGCGGCATCGGTTTCTGCGATAGAGGCGACACTGATTCCTTATCGGGATAAGCTGGATATCAAGGAGGGAGCGTTCTGTCAGGCGGCCTTTGAGGCTTTATATGAGCAAAAGCCGATTGCCTCTTTTGAAGAAATGCTTAAAGCGATGAACCAAGCCTATGACCTTTTGGAAACGCTCAATCAAAGCACGTGGTCGGACATGAGCGGACTGCTTATCGAGCAGGAAGCGACGCTCCTTAAGAATCATGCGGATATGAGCTATTACAAGGGGCTAAACGGTACCGAGCGAAACAAGGTTTGCCGGTATTTAATCAAGAGGGCGCCTTTTGCGGACTTTGCCGCTTTGCGCACCGCCTTTGGACAGGCGATCGATGACTATCAAGACAGTTTAAAGACGAGCAGTGATAGCAATAACAACCGAACCGGCGGCTCCGGAGGCGGCGGAGGCGGCGGCCGGTCGCTTGGCGGCAGCTATATCCAAGCGGTTGAAAAGGAGCCGCAACCAACCGAGACGCCGCCTCAGACCCCAAACCCGGAGGAGGTTTCCTTTACGGATCTGGATCAGGCCGCATGGGCAAGGGATAGCATCCTTTCTCTTGCCGGGCGCGGATATCTTCGCGGCGACGGCGACGGAAAATTCCGACCCAATGATGCGATTACCCGTGAGGAATTTGTGAAGCTGCTGCTTTGCGGACTTGGGATTGACCCCGTGAGCCGGGAAAGCGGATTTACCGATGCCGCAAAGAATGCCTGGTATGAGCCTTATCTTGCTGCTGCGAGAGCGGCCGGAATCGTCAACGGTGATGACAGCGGCAGCTTTGGCGTCGGGCAGCAGATTACCCGTCAGGATATGGCGGTGATGGTGTTCCGGGCTGTAGAAGCCGTGGAAGGACAAAAGCCGGAGGCGGCGCAGAGCGCCGAATTTCAAGATCAAAGCCAAATCAGTGCGTACGCAGCGGATGCGGTTAACTGGATGTATCAGGAGACGCTGATTTCCGGCATGGGCGATCACACCTTTGCGCCTTTGGAGAACGCAAGCCGCGCCCAGGCAGCTAAGGTGATGGAAGGCTTATTACAGTGGAGAGATGGGAGGAATCACGGATGAATAGAATGCGTAAATGGATCGCCCTGCTTGCAGCGGTTGTCATGCTTTTGGGCGCAGTGCCTGTTTCGGCAAGAAGTCTGCGGATTCAGGAAGAGGATCTGAGCAGTACCCAAGAGTATCAAAAGCTGGATGCGCTGGGACTGATCGCCAATAAGGACATTATCTATGAGACGCATGTCAGCCGCGGTGAGTTTTTCTCCTTTGTGGTCAGAATGTTAGGAAGTGACCCTTCGCAATTTGGCGATGATCCGGGCGAGAGCCGTTTTTCGGATTTGGATTCTGCGGATGCATATTATCCGGAGATTGTGATCGCCGAGCGACTGGGTCTGATTCAAGGAGATGGCGGCGGCGTTCGGGTTCAGGATAACATCACATGGGCAGAGGCCTTAAAGGTGCTGACCTGTGTGCTTGGCTGGGGAGAGGACTGCGAGCAAAACGGCGGATTTCCTGCCGGCTATGTCAAAAGGGCGATGCGTCTGGATATTACGGACAGCGGAACCATCGGCGGCAATGACGACAGGGTGACACCGCAGCAGAAGTTTACCTTGCTGCTCAATACGCTGGAGGCGGACATTTGCCCTGCCAGAACCATGAACAGCGGTGATTTTATTCAGTATACCGGGCAGGGCGAGAATCTGCTCGGCAGCGTGTTTGGACTTACCAGGGCAGAGGGCGTGGTAGATTCGAACCGATTCACTGCCCTTTATGGCGATCCTGAATATAACAAGGATATGATTACCATTGGCGACAGGCCCTTTTGGGTAGGGAATACCGATGCGGAGAATTTACTGGGTTATTATGTTGAGTATTATTACAAGGAAGTCGGCGCGGATAAGACCCTGGTCTATGCGGCGGCGATGCCCGGAAGAAACCGAATCATTACGGTGGACGCCGATGACATTGATGAGAAAGAAACTACGGCCAAAGCCCTGGTCTACTATGAAAAAGACGGAGCACGCCGGCGGGAGGCGCGACTTTCCGCCGACGCTGCGCTGATTCTCAACGGCGGTCAGGCCAATCTTACAGCAAGCAATTTGACCCCTCATAGCGGCAAGGTAGTGCTGATAGACAACGATGAAAGCGGCGGCGCGGATGTGGCGCTGGTTACCAGCTATGCGGTAATGCGGGTCAGGTCGGTTTCTCAGTGGAACTATACCATTACCGATGCGCTGGGCGGCGGAGAAATTGTTTTGGATCCGGGGGATGCGGGCTATGAAGTGACAATCCGCCGGAACGGTGCCGCTGCCGCTTTTGCGGATATTAAGGTGGGAGATGTAATTTCTTATGCCGCGTCTTCCGGCCATGTCCTGAACAAAAAGCATCTGGAGGTCTCCGATCAGACCGTGACCGGGACGATCAGCCGCTTTGATGATGATAACGTCTACGTAGATGACATGGCCTTTCGGATCGATTCTCGGCTGGAGCCGGATCAAATGATTGGAACGAACGCCACCTTTTATCTGGATTTTACCGGACGGATTGTCGATTATGAGTCCGCACCGGATCTGGTGTACGGGTATCTGAACGGACTGAAGGATGTCGGAACCATGGGGCATACCTACAAGGCGCTGATTTTTACTGAGAACAACCGCTGGGTGGAGCTGGAGCTTGCAAGTCGGGTTCGGATAAACGATGAGAGTATGCCGGTGCAGGATGCCGTGAAACTGATCACAGGCGGCGGCGCATGTCAGCAATTGATTGCCTACTTGGTCAATGAGGATGCGAAGGTGAAAAGCATTCATCTTGCCAAAAAAGCAGAAATTGATTTTCAGCCTTGGAGCGATCAGGAGGAAGGTTTAGCCCAAAACGGCGTGTTCCGACTCTCCAGAACCTTCAGCGCAGCTACCTATCGGAGCCAAAACCGTTCCTTTGACGGATCGGCCTCTTTAAAGAGTTCTGCCAAAATATTTATCGTACCGGAGATTGTGGACGGCAAGCCCGGCGCCCGTAAGGATTTTGCGGTGATGAACACGGGAAGCTTGGTGGCAAATCGCAGATATACCAATGTCAGTTTGTACAATGCCAACAAATCCGGCGTTTGTGAAATGGCCGTGATAGAGGGAATGAATGGGATTTTACAGATTCACAACCAGAGCAATTTGCTGGTTTGTGACGGGATGCAGACCATCGTCAATACGGAGGGCGAAGTGATGGATGCGCTCAGCCTTTGGTATGGTGATGAGGCTGTTGCGATTCCCATTGCCGATGATGAGGTTTTGGCAGGGCTTGGAGCCGTTCATCGGGGCGATATTGTACAATGCGCGTTTGATATGGAGGGAAAAATCGGCGCCATTGTGCGGCGTTTGAACATTGCGGATGATAAGGGAAAGGGTTCTCTTACCAACGGTATCTATAACGCAGCGACCTTTCTGTCCGGAACCGTTTATCAATATGATGCGGATGAACATATCCTTGCCGTCAACTACGGCGGCGGATACGCCTTGATTGGAACGGGAGCTTGTAAGGTGTATATCTATGATACGGTGACAGAAAATCTTACCGTGGGAACAATGGACGACGTGGTAAAGGATGATTTTTGCTTTATCCGGGCAGAATACATGGCAGGAAGGGAAATGATTGTTTATCGCTGAGATTGAGAAAAAATTAAAGGATAGGTTGACTCCCTTTCGGCGAAATAGGAATATCTTAAAAATAGCGCAGGAGACGAAACTGCGCTATTTTTATCGGACAAAATGTGTGATGCACAGACATGATAACGCATGCCGGTCATGCTCCGGCCTTTTTCATTTTCTAAGCATTCTGCCGGACATTTGGTATCGGTGCAATAAAAAACCTCGGTCATGGTCTTGCCCTTTACAATTCATGTCAAAATTGTATTATAAACAAGGATACCTGCCAATATTATCCATTGTTTTTATGACAAAGTTGAGGTATTCTATGCTTGGATATATAGAAAAAAACGATAGTGAAGATGCGGAGGGCAGCAACATGATAGAAGAGGTAATCAGCGAAATTTTGAATCCTGCGGATGAATTTTCTCCGATTCCCTTTTGGTTTTTAAACGACCGCTTGGAGATGGAAACATTAAAAGGGCAGCTTGAGGATTTTTGCAGCAAGGGCGTTACTGCGGTTGTGCTGCATCCGCGGATCGGCATCCCGGCAGAGATGGAATATTTGTCAAAGTCCTATTTTGACATTATGGAATATATCGTGCAGACGGCGGACAGTCTCGGTATGAAGATTGTTTTGTACGATGAAGGCATGTACCCGTCCGGGTCTGCGCACGGTATGGTTGCGGCGTCCGACGCGTCCTTTCTCCCCATCGGGATTACGTTATCGGATCGGCCGGATGACGGACAGCTTGTTGCCGCGATTGAGGACGGAACATATCTTGTCTGCAAAAAGACGGGCGGCACGATCCGGGGGATTCACTATGGGGAAGGATGACGGCGAAGAAGGCGCACCGGCAGCAGCCGATATTTTGAACGAAAAGGCGGTGGAGCGGTTTATCGAATTGACGCACGAGCAGTATGATAAAAGGCTGCATCGGTATTTTGGCAACACCATCATCGGCTTTTTTACGGACGAACCGTCTACGGTCGGAAGAACAAGCCGGCCTTTCTTTCCGTGGGGAAACGGAATCGGTGAGGAGCTTGCTGCGCGCGGCGGAAACGCGGCAGAACTCATGGGTCTTTTTAACGGCACCGAGAATCCGACCACACGGATATACCGTGAGATCGTGAGGGATAAGCTGAACACGGCGTATTATAAAAAGCTGCACGACTGGTGCGGTGCACATGGGATCAGTCTTATGGGACACCCGGCACACAGTGATGATATTGACGAGGAGCGGTTCTTCCATATTCCGGGGCAGGATCTGGTCTTTCGTTGGGTATCCCCGGAGGCCGGAGGCCTGGAAGGCAAGGACTCGGTGATGGCAAAATGCTCTTCGGACGCTGCGCGCCACCTGGGTCGCCGCCGCAACGCAAACGAATGTTTCGGCGTTTGCTCACGCGGAAATATCCCGTGGTACTTTACCGCTGCCGATATGAAGTGGTATATCGATTGGCTGGGCGTGCGCGGGGTCAATCTGTTTATTCCGCATGCGTTTTATTACAGTGTTGCAGGAAAGCGCAGCATGGAGCGACCGCCCGATGTCGGGCCGAACAACATATGGTGGAAGCATTATAAAAAGTTTGCGGATTACATGAAACGGATTTCCTGTCTGATGACGGATTCCGTAAACGGGGCAGAGGTTGCGGTACTTTGCCGCAGCGGAGATTTGAAGCCGGAAACGGTGAAAGCGCTTTACGAAAACCAGATTGAATTTAACTATTTGCCCGATTCTCTGCTGAGCCGCTGCACGGTGTGGGACGGTCGGCTGTGCATCGGAGCGTATGCCTACTCTTACGTGATCGGTGATTGCGATCTGCCGGTGCGTTCGGTGTGTTCGATCGAAGAACTATGCCGGGACAGAACATACTTTCTGTCCGAGCCGCAAAAGACGCTGCGCCTGACCCGTCTTAAAAAAGGCGGCGCCGAGATGATATTTGCGGTCAATGAAGGATTTTCGCGTATTGAGACAACGCTGATGACGCAAATTGCAAAGACGCCGGTCGCGGTGGATTTGTGGAGCGGCCGCGTGTGGAAGACGGATTTTAGCCGGGACGGCGCCGATACCAAGGTGCCGATCTGTCTGGAGCCTTACGAGAGCGTATTGCTTGTGTTCGGCGATTTTCCGCCGGAATACGGTGAGGTAAGAAGTGATGGCACAAAGCTTTCTCTGCATTTTCGGCAAGAGGAGGAAGATGACGAACATTTTGTCAAGACATACACGGTAGAATACGAAAAAAAGGAAGATGCGATGCGGCATGAATTTTTTGAGGTTGCCTATCACGAAATGGCGGAATGCTATGTAAACGGGCAATTCTGCGGTGTGGAATTCTTCTGCCGGCGATTTGAAATCGGTGCCCTTTTGCACAAGGGCAAAAATACGATTCGCCTTGTTGTGACAGTCAGCGCGGCCAATCGGTACAATGAAGAAAAAATTGATTACGGAATCATGCCGTAACATGGCGCTTACGCCTTAGAAAACACATGGGTCAAAAGCCGGTATTCGGCTTTTGACCCTGTTCTGTTTTTGCCGATGTGCAGGTCTTACGGGGGATGGGTTCATTTTTCGGAGTCGTCTGCCGTATGCAGACGGCGGTATGCCAGCGGCGTTGTCCCTGTCACCGCCTTAAACATTCTGCAAAAATACATGGAAGAATGAAACCCTGCCTGTGCTGCAATTTTTGAGACCGGCTCCTTTGTCCGCGCCAGCGTATCGCATGCGCTCTGGATTCTTTGTGTGTTAATGTATGCAAAAACCGACATGCCCGTGTATTCTTTAAAGAGTCTGCACAGATAATATTTTGTGATGTAAAACTTCCCGGCGATTTCCTCCAGCGTTGCGATGGCGGTATAGTTTTTACCGATATATTCAATGATTTCCGATGCCAGTTTATTTTTTTCACTCAGCGGCGGCATGACGGGCTCTTTTGCACAGCGGTTTAAAATCTCCATCACAGAGGCAAACTCGGCGGCGGAAAGCGGCTGATTGATTCTTGGCCGAATCCGATCCAAAAGCTCCTGCATCGCCTGCGGCGTAAGGCGCAGCTTTTTTTCCAAAAAGCATGCAAGCAGTTCTTCTTTTGCGCATTTTGTAAAATAGTTGTCAAGATAGCTTTCCTGAAAAGAGATCAGGTAACGCCGAAATCCGCCGCCCCCGGTACTGTGAAACTCATGCGGAGCAATCAGGACGGCATCGCCGCGCTTTAATTCGAACAAAACGCCGTCAATGATATACGTCCGTTCTCCCTGGTCTAAAATATAAATTTCGTACCCGTCATGGTAATGCATGCCGGGCATACTCCAGCCTTTTTCGTCCTCCATGCATTCGACCTGGCATTTGACGTTGGTATGATAAAAAACCTCTGTCATGGGTTCACCTCCTTACAATCTATGTCAATATTGTATTATAAATAAAACGATTCGTCAATATCATTCATTGTTTTTTTGACAAAATTAAGGTATTCTATGTTTAGATGTGCAATGATCGGATATGTGTTGCATAGAAAGGAGCGATCTTATGATTTTTGAAAAAGGTAAGGTGTCGGAAATAAAAATTGCGTATGTCGGCGGCGGTTCCCGCGGATGGGCCTGGGGGCTTATGAGCGACCTGGTCAGCGTTGATGACATCAGCGGAACGGTTTATCTCTATGATATTGATTTTGAGGCAGCGCAGCATAACGAAATCATCGGAAATAAATTTAACAGCGCCGAAGGTGCAAAGTCACATTGGGATTATGTTGCGGCAAAGACGGCGGAGGAAGCGCTGCGCGGTGCGGACTTTGTAATCATGTCCATTCTGCCCGGCACCTTTGATGAAATGGAATCCGATGTACATACCCCGGAAAAATATGGGATTTATCAGTCGGTGGGCGATACCTCCGGCCCCGGCGGCATTGTTCGTGCCATGCGCACCATTCCGATGTATGAAGAAATCGCCGAGAATATCAAAAAATACTGCCCAAAGGCTTGGGTCATCAACTATACCAATCCGATGACGCTCTGTGTCAAGGCGCTTTATCGGGTTTTCCCGGAGATTCGTGCTTTTGGCTGCTGCCACGAAGTGTTTGGTACACAAAAGTTTTTAGCCAAGGTCGCAGAAGAAAAATTGGGCGCAAAAAACGTAGAGCGGCACGAAATTAAAGTAAACCCGGTTGCCGTCAATCACTTTACCTGGCTGACTGCGGCGACCTATCAGGGCATCGATCTTTTCCCGTATTACAGGGAATTTTGTTTGGAACACAAGGACGGCTACCATGCCGGTCATCCGGTTGATGACAACTGGATGAACAATGCTTTTGTCAGTGAGGAAAAGGTCAAGATGGATTTGTTTTTAAAGTTTGGCTATATTGCAGCTGCCGGAGATCGCCATCTGGCGGAGTTCTGCGAGGGAAAATGGTATCTGGAAAGCCCGGAGCGCGTGCGTGAAATGCACTTTGGCCTAACCTCTGTGGCATCGCGAAAGGAAGATTTAAAAAAGCGGCTCGCAAAGAGTGCGCGGCTTTGCTCCGGTGAAGAAGCGGTTGCCGTTAAGGGAACCGGCGAAGAGGGCGTTCATCAGATTCGTGCGCTGCTGGGGCTTTGTGAACTTGTCACCAACGTGAACATTCCAAACCGCGGCCAGATTCCGAATCTGCCGCTGGGTGCCGTGGTGGAAACCAATGCGGTATTTCGCGACGGCACGCTGACGCCGGTCTTTGCCGGTCCGATTCCGACCGAGATTTATCCGCTGGTATCGAGAATCTGTGCTGAGCAGGAGTTGGTATCGGACGGTATTGCAGAGAGGGATCTCACCAAAATCTTCTCTGCGTTTGCAAACGATCCGCTGACAACCTGTTCGATCACCGATGCAAAAAAGCTGTTTGACGAAATGTGCCAAAACACCAAAGCGTATCTTTCGATGTATCCGCTTTGATCCTTTGCGGTCTTAATGTCACCGCAAATGAATTTTAAAAGAGCATTTTGGGTAGATTGCCTGCCCGAAATGCTCTTTTGCTTTGCAAAACGGACGATTTTGTTCCGTTTTGATACAAAGCCTTGACATGGATTGAAAAATGTGTTACGATAGAGCAAATGTTCATTAACGTTAATGTCGCGGGGAGCGTGCATAGACAGATGGAGCGGTTAAAGGCATATCTGAGAACGGCGGACGGGTCGGTACAGGATTTTCATGTTCGGACAGAGGTAAAAAAACAAGACGGCGCAGACGCGGTGTATATTGACGGATTTTCGGGTTCGCTGCTGGACGCGGATTTCGGCGCCGGGATTGACTTTACGGTATCGCAGGTCAAAAGCTGGATGGCGGATTTCAGATATTCGCCGTTTTGGTGTATGCCGGCGTTCGGAACGGCGCTTGGCGATATCCCGGATGAGACCCAGGGACTGATTTACCAAAAAGAGGACGGGGACTTCGGTGTGATTTTGCCGGTGGTGTCGGAGCAGTATAAGTGCGTGTTAAAGGGAAACAAAGACGGCGGTATCACGGCCAGACTGTTCACAAGATACGACTCGATGAGTGCATGCAGAGCGCTGGCGTTTGTCTCGGCCGAGGGGAAGAATCCGTATACCCTGTTAAAAAAGGCAGCAAAAGCGGCGCTGACGCTTTTAAACAACGGCTGCCGTCTAAGAGAAGAGCGCCGCTATCCCGAAGTTTTTGAATACCTCGGCTGGTGCAGCTGGGACGCGATGGAAATCCGCGTGTGCGAAGAGGATTTAATCAAAAAATGTGAGGAATTCAAGCAGAAGAATATCCCGGTAAAATGGGCGATCATTGACGATATGTGGGCAGAAGTCCGCGATTTCTACGGCGTTTCTTATCAGGATCGCGACGAAATGTTCCGGCTGATGCACGCGTCAAGGTTATATTCGTTTCAGGCGGATCCCATCCGTTTTCCGAACGGTCTTGGTGCATGTATCCAAAAAATGAAGGACTACGGCATGAAGGTCGGGATGTGGCATCCGACCACCGGCTATTGGAAGGGGATCGACCCGGAGGGAGATATCTGCCGCGACCATCGTGACCTGCTGGTTAAAAATGAGGACGGAGAATATATCCCATCCTTCCACCGGGATAAGGCGTATCTGTTTTACAGTGCGTTTCATGATTATCTTTTGGAGTGCGGCACCGATTTTGTAAAAATTGATAACCAGAGCGTGACGCAGCGCTATCGGAATATGGCGCCGGTCGGAACGGTTGCAAGAGAGATGCACTGTGCCATCGAGGCATCGGTCGGACAGCATTTTGACAATGCCATGATAAACTGTATGGGCATGGCGAATGAAAATATGTGGAATCGGAGCGTCAGTGCAATATCACGGTGCAGCGACGATTTTCAGCCGGAGGACAGCGCGTGGTTTTCAAAACATATTACGCAGTGTTCCTACAACTGCCTGATCCAGGGACAGTTTTACTACGGTGACTGGGATATGTGGTGGACGGATGACGGACAGGCGTTGAAGAACAGTATTTTGCGCGCTGTCAGCGGCGGACCGATTTATGTCAGCGACAAGCTGGAACGGAGCAGACGCGAAATCCTTATGCCGCTGATTACGGATGACGGCAGGATTCTTCGCTGCGACCGGCCGGCAATGCCGACGGCAGACTGCCTGACGGTCGACCCGACTGCGTCCCAAAAGATCTTTAAGCTGCAGAATATTTGCGGCGACAGCGGTGTGATCGCAGTCTTTAACATCGACGGAAAAATGCGTGCGGTGGACGGGATGGTGTCACCCATGGAGATTGACGGCTTAGAGGGAGAAGAATTTGCGGTTTATGAGCATTTTTCAAAGGAGCTCACCGTTTTGCGCCGGGAGGACAGAATGCAGGTTACGCTGCATGATATCAACGAATTAAAGCTTTATATTGTGGTACCGATCCGTGACGGATTTGCGGCGATCGGAAGAATTGACAAGTTCATCTCGCCAAAAACGATCAAGGCGGTGCGCGGCCGCGAGGTAGAGTTGACCGAGGACGGCGCATATGCCGTTGTCGAGGATGGCAAGCTGTGCATCAAAGACTAAAAAAAACGGGGCCGAAAGCATTTTCAGCCCCGTTTTTATGCTTCTTCCGATGCGGTAAGGATCTTTTTGCGAAAATCGCCGGGTGTGCACTGCGCGATATCGCGAAACGATTTCCGAAAGCAATCCATGTCACGGTAGCCGGAAAGCGCTGCGATTTCTTCAATCTTTTTATCGGTGTGCGCAAGCAGGCGGCAGGCCTCGTTGATGCGCACTTTTTTTAAGTAGTTCTGAAAGGACAAGCCGGTTTTTTCTTTAAACTTTTTGCTGAGATAAGGCAGACTGTACCCTGCCACATTGCCGAGATCCGACAGGGTGATCGGCTCATTGTAATGCTTTAAAACAGTATTGACAATCCTTTGTGTGATATCACAGGGCGTATCGCCGGACGGAACCTTACGTGTGGTATGAATCAAAAGCCGAATCAAATCAGAACGCAGCAGTTCAATATAGTTATTTTGTTTTTTTTCATATTCCTCCAGCATTTCGTTTAAGATGGCAAGAATTTTACCGTTATCATCGTGAAAAATGTGATTGACCGGGCTGTAATCCATGGCGTCGGCATTGATTTTTATTAAATAATGCTGCAAAAGGGTTTGAAAGTCCTTGCAGTAGAGCAGGGTTTTGTCGATCAGCTCCGGGAGAAACAAACAGTTAATCACGCAAAATTCCTTTGTTTTTGCATAATATTCGTGTGCGGTTTTATAATCAATGATAAAATAGTCCCCGGATTGGATGGTTGCGGCGTTTGTGCCGTTAATTTTGTGCAGTGCAACGCCGTGTGTCACATAGGCAAGTTCTAAATACACATGCTTATGCGGAGGAACATTACGGCTGACGCATGGATGCAGATTGATATAGGTTTCTTTTAATTCGATCATAGCGGCCTCCATAAAAGATAAACTTTTAGGGTAAAACAGAAAGAATGCCCCGTTGATTTTATTATAACCAAAGGATATAATGATGTCAACAAAAACCCTGGAGGTGGTCGGATGTTTTATCAAAAAAACGGTACCAAGGAACTGGATGCCGCTCTGTTTCAAAATCCAACCAGTGAATACCGCGGCACTCCGTTTTGGGCATGGAACTGCAAGATGGATGCCAAAATGCTGGAAGAACAAATCATGGTCTTAAAGGAAATGGGCTTCGGCGGCTTTCATATGCATGCAAGAACCGGGATCGTGACGCCTTATCTCGGCGAAGAATTTATGGATTTGGTTCGCGCCTGCGTCAAAAAAGCAAAAAAAGAAGATATGCTGGCGTATTTGTATGATGAAGATCGCTGGCCGTCCGGCTTTGCCGGCGGCTATGTGACAAAAAATCCGAAGTATCGCGAAAGACGGCTGGTTTTTAGCCTTGAAAAGCCGGAATGCTCTTCGTTTGACGTGGCCGAGCAGGAGGGAAAGCCCTATCTCTTAGCCGTTTATGACATCGTGCTGAATCCAAAAGGCGAACTGGAAAAGTATCGGAAAATCAGCGAAAAAGATACCCCGGAGGGGAAGAAGTGGTACGCGTATATTGAGACGGCCAAGGAAAATCCATGGTTTAACAACCAGACCTACGTGGATACCTTAAACAAAGAGGCCATCGATGAATTTATCAAGGTGACCTATGCGGCGTATGACAAGGCGATCGGTGAGGAGTTCGGCAAAACCGTGCCCTCGATCTTTACGGACGAGCCGCATTTTGCCGGGAAGTGTCCGCTTGGCGTTGCGGACAGTGAGGAGAAGGCCAGCTTTCCCTGGACGATGGCGTTTCCGAAGCTCTTTTC
>URTH01000031.1 GCA_900550775.1 uncultured Eubacteriales bacterium
TTCATCATTTCGGCCGCCTCGGCACGAAGCTGTGCCATACGCGCCTCTGCCTGCTGCGCAGATAACGAGCCGTTTGCTGCCGCAGCACCCGATGCATCGGCCTGCATTCCGGCTGTACCGGCAGTCGGCTGCTGCCCTCTCTTTGCACCCGCGGCAGTCACACCGGGATTGGCCGGCACTTCCTGCGGACGGTTTTTAAAATTTGTTGTAAATCGAAACATGATTTTCCTCCTTTCCCGCACGGTGCGGGATTTTTATTGCCGTAAACATTCTCCGGAGTTGTTTCAGCAAAGGTATTGTAGCACGGAATCAAGTGACATGGAGTGCCATGCCACCCGTCATTTTTAAAATTTTGTATTTTGTGCCGTTTTGGCATTTGTTTTTCTCTCTTTTTGGTGCCCTGATTCGCCCAAAAACGTCTCTTTACTCTATTTTTTACGGATATTTACTGTGATGTTTTACTTGCAAATCGGGCAAAGCTATGATAAAATAAGAAAAACAGAAAGGGAAGTGAAGGGATGCATCGTAAAAGAGTCGTATTGACCGGGTTTGGATTGCTGCTGACCGGCGCGATGCTGCTGAGCAGCTGCGCCTTTTTTAAGAAAACAATTTCCGATCTCTCAGATTTGGACGCCAAAACCGCCGAGGCGGATTCTGCTGCACAAGGCGATACCAAGGATCCTGGCGCATCGGATCCTGAAAATGCGGATAACGCCTCTGATACAGCCGAAAAGCAGGAACCGTCCGCGGCAAAAGATACCGCATCAGATGCACCTGCCGCAGCCTCAGTCAAGGACGCGATTGTCGGCAGCTGGAGCGTTGACCACCTGGAGGATGCTGACGGTAATACCGTCGGCTTTGACGCGCTTTTATCCGATCAGTCAGCGCTCTCCGGCATGATGGCAAAATTTTTAAAAAAGGGAACCGTCATCACCTTTACGGAGGACGGCAAGTTAAAGTGCGGCGTTTTATCGGTGCGTTACAGTTTTGATTCCGCCAATACAATTTCGCTCAGCGGCGGAATTTTACCGCAGAGTTACAGCGGAATTTTCGTCACAGCCTCCGATGATAGCGCCGGCATCCGAATCGGAAATTATACGGTTTGTCTTTCCCGCACATAAAAATAAGCTATCGCAAAATGCTTTCATTTTGCGATAGCCCGTTTTAAAAATCGTCTCTTACTGCTTGGCCTTACCCAGGATATGATCCCGAAAGAAAAAGGTGATTGCCCATAATCCGCCGAGAGCGACGATCACAAAGATGATTCTGGACATGACGGATAGCTGGCCGCCAAAGAGCGCGCCGACAATATCAAACCCAAACAACCCGATACTGCCCCAGTTAATGGCACCGATAATGATTAAAATTAAAGCGATAACGTCCATGATAATCTCCTTTCTGCATGATGATAAAAAAATTTTCTGTTATTTTGCGAAGCCGTTTCATAAGTATGAAACAAACACCGCATTGGTTGTTTATCCTTAGTATGTGTCAAGGGCTTAAAAACATGCTGTCGAAATATGGATGAATTTTAAAAATTTTACGAAAGAAACATCGGTTTTCCGTGCAGAAAATCGAAGGGAGGATACCTTGTGAGAAAAAACAGGATTTGTTTTGTCATTTCTCTGCTGGTTTTATCGGCTGTCCTTAGTGCATTCTGGATCGGAGGACTGATTATGAGCAAAAGCGGCACCGACACCGCCTCCCTTGGCGATCCGGTGGATTATGTGATTGTTTTGGGCTGCCGCGTCGAAGGGGAAACACCCGGCGAGTGTTTAGACGCCCGGATTGACGCCGGTGCGGAATATTTAAAGACGCACCCGTTTGCCATGGCGGTATGCTCCGGCGCACAGGGCAGCGACGAGGCCATCAGCGAGGCAGAGGCGATCATGCGCGGCCTGATGGATCGCGGCATTGCAAAACGCCGCATTTTAAAAGAAGAAAATTCCCGCAGTACCTATGAAAATCTTTTGTTCTCCAAGCAATTGCTGGACGAGCGCAATCCGGACCGCTCCTATCGGGTCGCGGTACTGACCAATAATTTTCATATTTACCGCGCACGGCGTCTGGCAGATTACGTTGGGTTTGTCAATCCGGCCGCTATATCCGCCAAAACGCCTGCAACACAGTTTTATCAAAACCTCATCCGCGAGATCTGCGCCGTGGTTTATGCGCATTTTCGCTACCGCTGATTTTGCCTTTCTATGATATTATTTGAAAAAAATGAAAGATTTTATGATAGATGCAAGGAGGAATCATTATGAGTACAAACAACTTTATCCACATTGCCCCCTGGCTGGTGCTTGCAGCTGCAATTTTAGGTTTATGCTTTGCGGCTTACAAGTTCTTCTGGGTAAAAGCCAGACCGGAGGGTACCGCGCAAATGGCACAGATTGCAGCCAAAATCCGCAAGGGCGCCATGGCCTACTTAAAGCGCCAGTATAAAACCGTTGCGATCTTTTTTGTCTGTATGCTTGTCATTCTTTGTATCATGGCATCGCTTAACATGCTGACATGGTTCGTTCCCTTTGCCTTTTTAAGCGGCGGCTTTTTCTCCGGCCTTTCCGGCTTTATCGGCATGAAGATTGCGACCTATGCCAACTCCAGAACAGCCAACGGCGCGCGCGATGGATTAAACAAGGGTCTTAAAATCGCATTCTCCAGCGGAACCGTTATGGGTCTTACCGTGGTTGGTCTTGGCCTTTTGGATATCAGCGTGTGGTTCCTGATTCTCCGTGCCGTATTCGGTACCGCAGACGATGCCGTAAACCAAATCATGGGCGCGATGCTTACCTTTGGTATGGGCGCAAGCTCGATGGCACTGTTTGCCAGAGTGGGCGGCGGTATCTTTACCAAAGCGGCCGATGTCGGCGCCGACCTGGTTGGTAAGGTTGAGGCCGGTATCCCTGAGGACGACCCCAGAAACCCGGCCGTAATCGCGGATAACGTTGGCGATAATGTCGGCGATGTTGCCGGTATGGGCGCCGATCTTTACGAATCCTATGTCGGCTCGGTCATCTCCTCCGGCGCACTGGCGGCTGCCGCAGGTTTGAGCTTTGGCGGCGTCATCATTCCGATGCTGATTGCCGCAATCGGTATTATTTCCTCTATGATCGGTACCTTTTTTGTCAGCACCAAAGAGGGCGCGGATCAAAAGAGCCTGCTTGCCTCGCTGCGCCGCGGTACCTATATCAGCTCAATCCTGGCTGCAATCGGCTCCGGCGTTTTGATTTATACGATTCTGCCGGAACACACCGGCGTTTTCTGGGCAGTTATTTCCGGCCTGGTTGCCGGCGTTTTAATCGGCTTTTTTACCGAGTATTTCACCTCCGATTCCTACAAGCCGACCCAAAAGCTGTCCAAATCCTCTGAAACCGGCAGCGCGACCATCATCATTGACGGTCTGGCGCTTGGTATGTTATCGACCGCCATCCCGGTAATCATTGTTGCTATCTCGGTACTGATCAGCTACTTTGTATCCGGCGGCGCGCACAGCTTTGCGATGGGTCTTTACGGCGTTGGTATTTCCGCAGTCGGTATGCTCTCTACCTTAGGTATCACCCTGGCTACCGATGCTTACGGCCCGGTTGCCGATAATGCCGGCGGTATCGCCGAAATGGCAGGACTGGAAGAGACCGTCCGCGACCGCACCGACGCACTGGATTCTTTGGGTAACACAACCGCCGCTACCGGAAAAGGCTTTGCCATCGGCAGCGCCGCTTTGACCGCGCTGGCACTGATCGTGTCCTACACCGATAAGGTAACCGGCCTTGGCGGCACCCTGGATCTTTCCATCACCAATCCCCCGGTACTGATCGGTCTGTTCATCGGCGCAATGCTGCCGTTTTTGTTCAGCGCCTTTACCATGCAGGCAGTCGGCCGTGCCGCACAGAAGATTGTGGTTGAGGTACGCCGTCAGTTCAGAGAAATCAAGGGTCTGATGGAAGGCAAAGCAGAGGCGGATTATGAGACCTGTGTTGATATCTGCACCCGTTCTTCGTTAAAAGAAATGATTTTACCGGCAGCGCTCGGTATCATTGCCCCGATTGTTGTCGGCCTGGTTCTGGGCGTTAACGGTGTTGTCGGCATGCTGGCCGGCGCACTGGTTTCCGGCTTTGCCATTGCGATTATGATGGCAAACTCCGGCGGCGCCTGGGATAACGCGAAAAAATACATCGAAGCCGGAAACTTCGGCGGCAAAGGCTCGGAAAATCATAAGGCAGCCGTTGTCGGCGATACCGTCGGTGATCCGTTTAAAGACACCTCCGGCCCGTCCGTTAACATTCTGATTAAGCTTTTAACCATGGTTTCCATCGTTTTTGCCGGCTTAATCGTAAAATACAATTTGTTTGACATGATTTCTCAGCTGTTCCGCTAAACCATGATTGTGAGCCGTTCCCGTTTTTTTGGGGACGGCTTTTCTTTTTTCCTCTCCTTTTTGACAGAGCAAAATGTTATCCCTCCTTTTTCTCCAAAATCAGAACAAAAAAATCAATATTTCCTTTCCCGGTTTCGACAGATCAAATGGTAAATTATGGATATAATAGTTCTGTAATTGTTACGGAGGTGAAGAACATTGAAAGCTACAAAAGAAGGAAAGGAAATGGAAATTGCCCTGATATCACCCCATAAGGTACATAAAGAAAAAAGGGCGCTGCCCGATATCAAGGTTTCGGATCTTTTGATCCGCAGTCTCGGCTTTTTTGCGGCGCGTGCCGTGCCGCTGCCGCAGCTTGCGCCCTTTGGTCTGGCCTTTCTTGCGATGGATCGCAATTTTTCTGTCAAAAATTTATGGTCGCTGCTGATGGTCATCGCCGGTTATGCCAGCTTGATGGACGGTTTTTCGCTGCGCTATATCGGTGCCTGTCTGGCCTTTGAGGTCATGCTCTTCTTTTTGGATCGCGGCGAAGAGCTGTCACCGCGCAGCGCATTGACGACAGCCGGCACCGGGATTGTCGTATTTCATTTGCTGGAGATACTCTGGACAGGCTTTGTCTCAAGCGCCGTCATTACCACGGTTTTGGATTTCTTTCTGGTTTCTCTCGGCGTATTGGTATTTGACCGCAGCCGCGGCATGATGAACCTGAAAAATCTGCGCTCCGGCATTCCGACCGAGGAAGAAAAACTCAGTCTATGTATTACCGCCGGCATCGTTTTGCTCAGTTTTCAAAGCATTGCATGGCCGCCCTATTTTTCCTTATCCAACTTTCTCGGATTTTGGGTTCTTGGCATTGCGGCCATCTCCGGCGGTTTTATGCCGGCGGCCGCTGCCGGTATGGTTTTGGGACTGCTCCTCGGCATTCGGGAGGATCTTTTGACCTACCTTGCCGTCTTTACTTTCTGCGGTCTGCTCTGCGGCATGGCCGCCCGTTTTCACAAATTGGCAGCCGCGGCTGTCATTGCGCTTGGCGGCGTCTTTTTATCCCTTTACGGTATGACGGGCGGTGCGCCCTCCATTCCCGTTCCCGATCCGCTGCTTGGCGCGGCCGCACTGATTTTTACCCCAAAACGCGTCTTTTACGAGGCGCGGCGTTTTGTCAGCTTTTCTCCCGCGTCCAGGGAAAACGATACCCCTGCCAAGCAGCGGCTGCTTTCAAAACTATCCCTTACCGCCGATTCGTTTGAGACCTTGTCAAATACCTTTGTCCGCCTGTCGGACAACCAGGATCAGGTGGATATGCAGGATATCGCCATGCTGTTTGATACGGCGGCCGATCATATCTGCCGTGACTGCAGCCGCGTCCACGTATGCTGGAACAAAAACTTTAACGCCACCTATAAAACCATGTTTAAATTTTTGGAGATTATGGAACGCAAGGGCGCACTCGCCCCGGAGGACATCGACCCGGTATTTTCGGACAGCTGTCTGCGCCTTGCCCCCCTCACCCGTGAACTCAACCGCCTTTTTGAGATTTATAAAATCAATCAGGTGTGGAAGGGAAAGCTGCGTGAGAACCGCGACCTGATCAGCCAGCAGTTTCACGGCGTATCCGAGATCTTACATCGAATGACGGAGGACCTCAAAACAACCGCCGCGCCGGACTACCGCTCCGCACAGGAGATTCAAAACCGCTTAAAGCAAAAAGGCTGTCTTACGGATTCGGTGCTGGTGATGCACGGCACAAACGGCCGCCAAACCGTGCAGATCACCCCGTACGAGGCGGAAACACCTCTGCCGGAAGAAACCGTCCGAATTTTAAACGATGTACTGGGCAAAAAATTTGTCCCCGACAACCGACACCCCTCTCTGCTGTCAAAGGCACCGTCTTATCTGTTTTTGGAAGAACCTCCTTTCACCATGGAGGCCGCCTTTGCCTGTGCGGAAAAAGGCGGGGAATGCGGCGATTCTTATATGCTCCGCCTTTTAAACGGCGGAAAGTACATTGCAACGCTGAGCGACGGTATGGGCACCGGCCACCGTGCCAACCGCGAAAGCAGCACTATCATCTCATTGCTTGAAGATTTTATGAATGCCGGCTTTGACAAAACCGTGGCAGTAAAGCTGATTAACTCGGTCATGGTTATGAAATCCGCGGCGGAGGCCTTTGCAACCGTTGATATGTGTATGGTCGACCTCTATACCGGCGAGGCCGAATTTATCAAAAACGGCGCGGAACCCAGCTATATTAAAAGAAAACAAAATACCGAGATTATCCGCTCCGCCTCACTGCCGGTCGGGATTCTCTCCGGCGTGGAAATCGAAACTTTTGCGCATACGTTAAAGGACGGTGATATGGTGATTATGGCAAGCGACGGCATCTCGCTGCGCGGCGAATCCGGAAGCTGGCTCCGCAGCGCAATCGACCACGCGCCATCGGATATCTCGCCAAAGGCCTTGTCAGACTTTATCTTACAGGAATCCATTGCAAGAAAGGGCGGCAGCGCCGACGATGACATGACCGTCATTGTACTGCGTGCCGCCGCAGCCTCCTGATTTCTTTTTTTGATTTTCTTGTCAAATACGACATTTTGCGCTATAATGAAAAAAACAACAGGAGGTTCTTTTCATGAAAACCTATATACTAGCCAGCAAAAATGCGCATAAAGCAAAGGAAATCAAAGATATTTTGGGCGATGATTTTCATATTATGACCCAGACCGAGGCCGGCGCCGGCGATATCGAAGTCGTTGAGGACGGCAAAACGTTTGAAGAAAACGCCATCAAAAAGGCCCAGGCAATCATGCAGGCCACCGGAAAACCCACCATTGCCGATGACAGCGGCCTGTGCGTGGACGCACTCGGCGGCGCGCCCGGCGTGTATACGGCACGCTACGCCGGAGAACACGCCACCGATGCGGAAAATATCCAAAAGCTGCTCTTGGCGCTTTCCGATGTACCGCTGCAAGACCGTACCGCACATTTTGCGTGCGTGATCGCGGTTGCAGAGCCGGGTCAAAAAATCCGTACCTTTTACGGCGAATGCAGCGGACGGATCGCACTCACCCCGTCCGGCGAGGACGGATTCGGCTACGATCCCGTCTTTTACTATCCGCGCTATGACAAGACTTTGGCAGAGCTGCCGCCTTATGTCAAAAATACCATCAGCCACCGCAGCGCCGCGCTGCAGCTGGCCGCAGAGGATATCAAAAACCGCTGACTTTTCCACTCTTTCCCTGTTGATAAAACGTGGACGGCCTGTGTGCAAAAATTTTCCACGAAGGCTATACTGGAAAGTGTGGAAAACAAAACCAAGTTATCCAAAGCTTATCCCATGCCGCCTTTTGGCGCTGTGACGGGATAAGCTTTCCTTTTCCCCTTTTTCCACACCCCCAACAACAGCGACAGCAACTAAAATATAATATATATCATATATAAAAACACAGACTCTCTCATCCTTAGGATTCCCGGATTGTACCTGTTTGATACCCCTTATCAAAAAAATTTTTTTTATTTCTAAAATAATCCTTTACCATCGTTTTTTTCTGTGGTATACTGGTAGGCGAGCATGCAAAATCAAAAGGGAGAAATCGGGGGTGCACAATCGGTGTTTTATCAGCTATATTTTCGGCTGACCGCAAAGGTTATGGCAGCCGTTTTGACCGCGGTACTGATTGTCGGCGCCATTTGTTTTTATACAGACGTATCCTCCGCGGAGGATCGTTTTTATGACGCGGCAAAAGAGGTATCGGGCAGTGAGCTGCCGGACAAGCTTCGTGATTTTTATGAGAGCGGCGGGGACGATACGGCAATTGCAGCACTGATGGAGAGGGAAATCTTAAACTATGCCGGAAAGCTGGGTCTGACCGAAAATCGGAGCTGTTATGTCTTATCCGCCAGGGATTTAAGCGTGATTTCGCCGCCCTCACTGTCGGCCGGCCAAATGAGCCAAACCAAGAATTTAAGCGCGGCCATGCGCGGCGGCAAGGGCGAAAAGTCGGGGCTTTTGGATCAGAGCATGGACTATGCCTATTTTATCAAAAACGGCAGCCGAACCGAGGACGGTCTGATATTCTATATCCGCGACAATAAAGTCGAAATCCGTGAGATTATGGCCGCATCGGGAAGAAATATTCTTTTCGCCGTTTTGATCGCCCTTTTGGCGGCGGCCGGCGTGGGATTTTGGATGACCTATACCATGGTTCAGCCGCTGAATCTTTTAAAGCGCAGGATTGAGCGCTTTGCGGAGGGCGATTTTGCACCGGGGCTTGAAAAGCTGCCCTCCGGCGAGATGGGCAATCTGATCCGTTCGTTTAACCGGATCGGGACGGCCATGAACGAGAGCATCAAACAGAATAATACCCAAAAGCATAAGGTCGAGGTCATTTTGGAGCATATCAATAACGGGATTATTGCTTTTGACACCAATCAAAGGGTGCTGCATATCAACCCTGCCGCAAAGCGGATGTTTCATATTGACAATCCCGAAACGCTGCGTTTTGACTCCTTTTTTCAAAAATATCATGCCGACATCTGCATGGCAGAATTTATGTACTTAGAGCGGTCCAAGACCGAAAAACGGGAGCTTTTGGTCGGCAGTGACCATATCAAGACATATCTGGTGCCGTTTCAGATGGATCATGATAAGATTGCCGGCGTAGTTTGCGTGTTTGAGGACGTGACCGAGCAGTTTAACCTAGAGAGCGCGCGTCAAAAATTTGTGGCAGAGGTCTCGCACGAATTAAAAACGCCGCTGACGACCATCCGTACTTATACCGAGACCTTGCTGAGCGGTTATCTGGACGATAAAAAGACGGCGACCAGTCTTTTGACTACTGTGGAAAATGAGACGGATAAAATGACCGCACTGGTACAAAATCTGTTGATTTTAAACCGTTTTGATATGCAGCGTGTCGATACGCATAAGGAATTTTTCTCGATTGACGCACTGCTGCGGCGGCTGACCGATATGTTCCGTCTGGAGGCGGAGCAAAAGGGGCTGACGCTGACCTACAACCGTACGACCGAAATCCACGATATTTATGCGGATGAAGATCAGATCGAACGGGCAGTAAAGAATATTATATCCAACTCCATCCGCTATTGCGCCAAAGGGGATAAAATCCAGATTTACGCCGGAACTTTGTATAATAACGTGTATATCAAGGTAGAGGACAGCGGAAAGGGAATCCCCAAGGCGGATCTTGCCCATGTGTTTGAGCGGTTTTATCGGGTGGATAAGGCAAGAAGCCGCGAGAAAGGCGGAACCGGCCTCGGCCTTTCCATCACCAAGGAGATTATCGAAAATCACGGCGGCACCATCCAGATCGAGAGTGAGTTCGGGAGGTTCACCCGTGTGACCATTAACCTCCCGGCCAACAAAGTAGAATAAAAAAGAAAGGCGGCGCCTTTCTTTTTTTATGGACAATAGACGTTATAGATAAGAAGTCCTTTTTGTTTCGCGTATTCATAGGCGATTTTTGTACCGCCTTTTGATGGACGTGACAAGAGGTCTTTTTTATCATGCTGACAAGGAGGGACGTAGTTCTCATCATAGTAAATAATGGCATATCTGCTATTTTGAATCATTTCGTAGTTTCTTTCAATATAAACTGCCCTTCCGGCATGGCATAGTTGATCCGGAAAGTAGGTATCTTCATATCTTTCTAAGAGATGAGACCGATATTGATCATCGATATATGGAAATTCGGCTCTTACGTAGATTCTCTTAAGAAAAGAATATTTTGTTTTTAATTGACTGACAATTTTATAACATAAACGATCAAATTGACTTTTACTCCCAAATAAAAATGTGTCAACATGATAATTGATGATTAAGTTTTCGATCGCGGACGTTAAATCATTGGCAAGTTTGTCACTGGATATAATTTTTCGATGTCCAAAGAAACAACAGGTATTTAATTTTTGAATCTCATTTCTCACAATATCACCATCTTAAAAATTTTATAGATATATTGTATATCTATAATGCACATTGTAACACAAAAGCTGAATAAAATAAATATACAATATATTTATTTTGGAGTGATGATATGTCTGTGAAGAGTGTGTCGATCAGAATTGAAGAAGAAATGCTGCAAAAGATTGCGTATGTGGCAGAGTATGAGGGAAGAAGTATAAACAGTCATATTCTTGTTTTAATTCGGAATAACATCAAAGAGTTTGAAGAAAAAAACGGAGTCATCGAGGGTAAAATCTACCCGGACTGTAATGTAAAGCCGGGCAGCAAACGGAACGTGGAATAAAAAGAGAAAGCCGCGGATTTTCCTCCGCGGCTTTCTTTTTTATTGCTGATAGTTGTCTGCGTCTTTTTTTCGGATCTGAGCGCGTTTGATCTTTCCGCCAAGGGTCTTTGGCAGCTCGTCCACAAATTCAATCACACGGGGGTATTTATAGGGCGCTGTGGCATGTTTCACATGGTTTTGCAGCTCTACGATTAACTCCTTTGACGGCTGATAGCCTTTTGCCAGTACAATCGTGGCCTTTACCACTTGGCCGCGGATCGGATCCGGCGCGCCGGTGATGGCGCATTCTACCACAGAGGGGTGTTCCATCAAGGCGCTTTCCACCTCAAACGGGCCGATGCGGTAGCCGGAGCATTTGATGACATCATCGTCCCGGCCGACAAACCAGTAATATCCGTCCTCATCCTGCCAGGCGACATCGCCGGTGTTGTAATAGGCGCCGCCGAGCGCCTTTTTCGTCAGTTCCGGATTTTTATAGTAGCCGGTAAAAAGTCCGGGCGGCGGATCATTTTGAATATCGGTGACGACAATTTTACCCTCTTCACCACTCTCGGTTTTTGTCTCCTCAGGCGTAATCAGCGAAAGATGATAAAGCGGCGCCGGCTTTCCCGTAGAGCCGATTTTCGGCTCAAACCAAGGAAAATTCGCAAGCAGTACGGTGGATTCCGTCTGTCCGAACCCCTCATAAAGCCGCAGTCCGGTGCGTTCTTTCCAGCGGTAATACACTTCGGGATTCAGCGGTTCTCCGGCGGTGCAGCAGTGCTTGATACAGGATAAATCGTACTTTGATAAGTCCTCCTGTAAAAAGAAACGAAAAATCGTCGGCGGTGCACAAAATGTTGTAATTTGGTAATCCACCATTTTTTGCAGCAGCCGGGTCGGAATAAACTTGTCCATGTCATAGGCAAAAACCACGGCGCCGCAAAGCCACTGACCGTAAATCTTCCCCCAGGAGAATTTTCCCCAGCCGGAGTCGGAAACGCTCAGGTGCAGCTTGTTCTCCTGCACCTGCTGCCAGTATTTTGCGGTGACAATGTGACCGAGCGGATATGAGCAGCTGTGCTGCACCATCTTCGGAAGCCCGGTAGTGCCGGAGGTAAAAAAGATCATAAAAGGATCGCTTGATTTAGTGCGCGCCGTATCGGGGACAGAAAACGTGTCCGGCATAGGCGAAACGGCGTCCTCAAAATTCAGCCAGCCGTCACGGTGCTGCTCAATTAAAATTTTGGTAACGGGGTGGTCGATCTGCGGTACGGCCGCCTCGGTCTGTTCCATCACAAAGGGATCGTCAATGCAGACCATCGCCTTAATGTCGGCCGCATTGGCGCGGTAGACAATATCCTTTTCGGTCAGCAAAAGACTGCCGGGGATCAAAACGGCGCCGATTTTATGCAGCGCCACGGCGCAAACCCAATATTCCCAGCGGCGGCGCAAAATCATCAGCAAGGTATCGCCTTTTTGAATCCCGACCGATACAAAAAAGTTTGCGGCGCGATTTGAAAGAGCAGCGATATCCGAAAAAGAAAAGGTCTTTTCGTGACCGTGGTCGTCACACCAGATCAGCGCCGTCTGATCGGGGCATTTTTCGGCGTAGGTGTCCACGATGTCAAAGCCGAAATTAAAATATTCCGGCACATTGATACGGTAATTTGCAATAAAATCCTCATAAGAAGAAAAATCCGTTCTCGGTAAATATTGATTCAGTAAATTCATGATAGTGTCCTCCTTAAAAAGGCGTTTCCGTCAAGGGCGTTTGCGCAAGGTATTATGATTCGGCAATGATGGTTAAAAGCTGCGCCGTGCTTTCACTGCCGCAGCTTTGCCCGTGGGTAAAGGCCGGATCAAAATAGACGCAGTCACCCGGATAGAGGGGAAACACCTTGCCGTCCCAGTGAAGATCTACCACGCCCTCCAAAACAAAATTAAATTCCTGACCGCCGTGCCGTGCCAGCGTGGGCGGCGGATCGTTTGGGTCAAGCCTTACCAATATGGGCTGCATCGCCTTGCCGCTAAAGCGACAGGCCAGATCTTTTAAGTGATAGCCGGGATAACGCTCCATGCTTTCTCCTTCGCCGCTGCGCACAATCTGAATCGTTTTCAGCTTTGCGCTGACGCCGGTCATAATCTCCGACAAATCAACACCGCAGAGGTTTGCGATGTTGCAAATCTGGCTGACCGGGATAATGCTGGCGTTTTGTTCATAGGCAAGGTAGGTTTCAAGAGGAATATTCAGCTTTGCCGCAAATTCCTCCGGGGTGTAGCCGCAGGCGTCCCGAAGCTCGGTAATACGTTGGGTAATCTCGATAACCTCTTGATTTTGTTTTTCCTCCATATCTGATTCCCTCTTTTCTTTTTTCGGATGATTGTATGAAAACACATTCAATAAAAAACGCAGGTTTTTATTGTCCTTGTCTTGTTATACTACTTATTATAGCCCAGCGGAATCAGAAATTCAATCCCCATTTTAAGGTTAGGCCTTGAAAAGAAGATAATTTCATATTATACTAGAGGAGAGAAGGAAAAAGAGAGGCTGAAAAACGATGCAATTATACCATGATTCCCAAAACAAAATATACAGAAATCCGCAGGGCGCCGTACCGACCGGGGAAAAAGTGACGATTTCAATTGAAGTAACCGATAAAAAAGCGCCTGTGTCGGTTGTTCTTCGTCTGTTTCAAAAAGATCAGGAACATCGGCTCCCCATGAAAAAAGTCCGCGACAAGGACGGACGTTTTCTCTATCAGGCAAGCTTTGACGTCGGCGCGGAAACCGGGCTTTTGTGGTATGATTTTATTGCAGAAGGTCATGATCAGACCCTTTATTATACCAACAGCGCGGATAAACTCGGCGGCGTTGGTGAGACGAAAGAGGCAATCGGCAGCAACAGCTACCAGATTACCGTCTATGATAAAAATTATCGCGTGCCGCATTGGTTTTGCGATCAGATTATGTATCAGATATTTCCCGATCGGTTTTATGGATACCATGAGGGAGAAATCCAAAAGAAACGGGAAGAATATATCATTCACGATAATTGGTATGCGCCGATCAGCTTTAACCGTCACCCGTATGAGGACGGGCCGGCCTGCAACGATTTTTACGGCGGTAATTTAAAGGGTATCCAAAAAAAGCTGCCATATCTGAAAGAGCTTGGTGTGAGCGTGATTTATTTAAATCCGATCTTTGACGCGTATTCCAATCATAAATACGATACCGCCGACTATAAAAAAATTGACCCGATGTTCGGCACAGAGCAGGATTTTAAGGATCTTTGCGCCGCAGCCAAAGAACAGGGAATCTCGATCATCTTAGACGGCGTATTCAGCCACACCGGCGCGGACAGTATTTATTTTAATAAATACGGCAGCTACGGCGCACAGACGGGCGCGTACCGCGACAGTCAATCACCTTACTGCGCATGGTATCAGTTTACCAACTATCCGCAGTACGAAAGCTGGTGGGGTTGCAATAACCTGCCGAACGTCAACGAGATGGAGGACAGTTATTTAGATTATATATTAAGGGATTCGGACGCGGTGATTAAAAAGTGGATTCGCTGCGGTGCAAAAGGCTGGAGACTGGATGTTGCCGATGAACTGCCCGACGAATTTATTGAAATTCTGCGCCGGGAGGTCAAAAAGGAAAATGAGGACGCGGTCATTATCGGCGAGGTCTGGGAGGATGCGTCCCATAAAATGGCATACGGAAAGATGCGGCAGTACCTGATGGGAAACGAACTGGACAGTGTGATGAATTATCCGTTTAAGGATCGGGTGTTGGGCTTTTTGATGGGCTGGGAGGACGCGGCTTTTCTGCATCGGCACATTATGGCACAAATCGAGAATTATCCGACACAGACGTTATATGCTCTGATGAATATGCTGGGCACCCATGATACCATGCG
>URTH01000032.1 GCA_900550775.1 uncultured Eubacteriales bacterium
GGCATGGCGGAACAGGGGACGGCGATCAAATCAAAATGAAATTTTTCGCAAAATATGGTTTATCGACACGCTCAAGCACCGGGCATTTTGTCCGGTGCTTTTTGCTGCAAAGAAGTTTTTCGCCTAATCTCTGCACTGGCGCCGCCATACAACCAAAAGACAGATGATTAAAGCGGCAAGCGTGATGGTCCAGCTGATGGGATAGGTGATGTAGAGGTTATTTAAGGTGTGGTCTGCCCGAAAGACGGTGGCAACCCACAAAATCCGCAGACCGCACGCACCCCAGAGCGAGACCACCATCGGAATGGCGGAATGTCCGAGTCCGCGCAGACTGCCGACCGCAACATCCATAAGACCGCAAAGCGCATAGGTGGTACAGATGTACTGCATACGGATTAAGCCCTGGACGATGACCTCCGGCTTATCCGTGTAAATCCCCAGCAGTTCGCGCCCGAACAAAAGAGCAAGCAGGCTGAGCGCCGCGCCGCAGACCGCAACCAGAACGGAGCACAAAAAGTAGGTGTGGCGCACACGCTTCCACTGTCTTGCACCGGCGTTCTGGCCGGTAAAGGTGAGCGCTGCCTGCTGAAAGGACGACATCGCCACATAGATAAAACCCTCGATGCTCTGCGCGGCGGCATTCCCGGCCATGGTGGCGGAACCGAAGGAATTGATTGCCGACTGCAAAACAATGTTGGACAGGGAAAACACCATGCCCTGTACGCCGGCCGGCAACCCGATTTTTAAAATCTGGGTCAGCTTATCGCGGCTGATTTTCAGGTACTTTCGCTCCAGTTTCATACTTCCGTCACTGCGCATCAGGCAGCGCAGCACGAGAAAGGTCGATAAAAACTGAGAGAGTACGGTCGCGATGGCAACCCCGGCAACACCCAGATCGCACACAATCACAAAAAATAAATTTAAGACCACGTTGACCACGCCGGCAGCCATAAGATAATAAAGCGGATGCTTGGTGTCGCCGGCGGCGTTTAACACGGCGGCGCCGAAGTTGTAGATCATCATGGCCGGCATACCTAAAAAGTAAATGCGAAGATACAGCGTTGACAGGTCAATGACATCCTCCGGCGAGCCCATCCATTCTAAAGCGTACCGGGATAGCGGAATCCCAATCAGCATCAGGAGCACACCGCCGAAAATGCTGATCAGCATGGAGGTATGCAGGGTCTCGCGGATATCCTTTTGATGCTGCAGACCAAAGGCGCGTGCCTGAATCACATTAGCGCCGACCGATAGCCCGACAAACAGATTTACCAGAAGATTGATGAGCGAAGAAGTCGAACCAACGGCGGCGAGTGACTCGCTGCCGGCAAAGCGGCCGACCACAATCACATCGGCAGCGTTAAATAAAAGCTGCAGCATTCTGGAGATGATGAGCGGTATGGTAAAGGCAATAATTTTTAAGGTCAGGGGCCCGTGGCACATATCCACCTCTTGGATTGCGCCCGGCTTGATTTTTGACATCGAAAATCCCTCCTCCGTCAAAACGATAAAAAAGGGCGCATTGCGCGCCGCAAATTGACATATTCCTTATTTATTATAGCACAGAAATCTTTTTTTTCAAGTCTTTGACAAATATTATAACAAAAATTGTGCCGCGGCTGTTTTTTGTGGTATAATAAAAGAATATTAGGTATACGGGAGTCGAAAGGATGAAACAACATGGAACTTACAGAACTTAAGTCGGCGCGCGACGGTTTGCTGCTGCAGCTTGCAGTGTCGATGCCGAAGGAAACGCCGCGCGCCGTGGTGCAGATTTCGCACGGTATGATGGAGCATAAGGAGCGCTACTTTCCTTTTATGGAATTTTTAAATCGCCATGGGTTTGTCTGTGTGATCCATGACCACCGCGGACATGGCGCCAGCGTAAAGGATACGAAGGATCTCGGCTACTTTTATACCGAGGATTGGACGGACACCGTGGAGGATCTTTATCAGGTGACGTGTTACGCAAAGGCGCGGTTTCCCGGTCTCCCGGTCTGGATCCTCGGCCATAGCATGGGTTCGCTCATTCTGCGCTGCTACCTCAAAGAACATGACGATGCGGTGCAAAAGGTCATCCTGTGCGGACCGCCGACCTATAAGGCGGCGGCCGGGTTCGCGGCTGCTCTGGCAAAATACCTTAGCGGCCGCCATGGCGGCAGGTATTGCAGCAAGTTTTTGTACCGTGCGTCAAACGGCATGTATAACCGCGGCTATGATACGCCGGGCGGCTGGCTCAATTCCGATCCGCACGAAGTGCTTAAATATTTGGAGGATCCGCTTTGCAACTATCACTTTAGCGTAAACGGCTACTATCACCTTTTTTCCTTGATGCAGCGCGCCTATGTCAAAAAAGGGTGGCAGATGCAAAACAAGGCGCTGCCGATTCTGATTCTGGCAGGGGTTGAGGATCCGGTGGTGCAAAGCCCCAAAAAGGCGAGACATCTGGTACGGTTTTTGAAAGCGCGCGGCTATCGCAATGTCACACTCCGCCTGTATCCAAAGCTGCGGCACGAATTGTTGTTAGAGAGCGAAAAGGAACGGGTGTATGCCGGTATTCTTGCGTTTTTAGAGGATTCCTTTGCCTGATTCCTGTGCGCAAGGGGCGTCAGCTGTGGCGCGCCTTGCGGAACTGCGCCGGGCGCATGTGAAATTCCCGTTCAAACAGCTGATAAAACCAGGATAGGTTGGTAAAGCCGCATTCAAA
Source organism: uncultured Eubacteriales bacterium (assembly GCA_900550775.1). Classification (GTDB taxonomy): domain Bacteria; phylum Bacillota; class Clostridia; order Monoglobales; family Monoglobaceae; genus Ructibacterium. Next base: position 2,708 of record URTH01000032.1, read on the forward strand.
GCAGATGTCGGTCACGCTGAGGTTGCTCGATTGCAGCAGATTGACGGCATAGTTGAGCCGAAGCTCGTTTAAATAGGCCGTCGGCGTGGTGTGGTAGTATTTTTGCATCGACCGCGCAAGATGCTCCCTTGTTTTGCCGGAGATGGCAAGCATCTGTTCGCCGCCGCGGATAAAATTTTCGGGCTTTTGCATTTTTTCATAGGTGATCTCCAGCCAGAGCGGAATATCGCTGCGCGCCTCGGTGTAGTCTTGAAAATAAGCCGTCAGGATATGCACCAGCGTGGCACGCATCTTTGTTTTAGCCGCTGCCGCGTTCTCAATGCCGTTCAGCTCCATCAGCGCATAAAAAAGCTTCTCCTTTTGGCGCTTAGATAAAATGATACAGGGCGGCTCTTTGGCATCAAGCAGGGCGTTTTTGTCAAATCCGTCCCCTAAATACGAAAAGGCGCTCAAAAGACATTCTTTTTCAATGGCAAGGTTTAACATATGAAACTCTTCCTCGCCGATACAGGCATAGTCATGAATATCAAAATCACGAATCAATAATAGATAACCCTCGTGCAGGGTGTGGATCGCGTCGCCGATCCGATGGCGGCAGCTGCCCCGCAGCATAAGGAAAATTTCCACATAATTATGATAGTGCGGTCGAAAATATTCGGTCGTACTCTTGACATACCGCAGTTTGAAGCCTGTCTTTTCATCCACATGATATTTTTTGTCCAGCATTTTCACTTCCATCGTTGATCACCGATATCACAATACCATAAAATTTATGTCAAGTCAACAGTAGTTTTTTTGCGCCGTATGTTTTATGATAGACGTATCAAAGAAAAGGGGCGGCAAGGGCGCGAAACACAGGAAAACAGCAAAGCCGCTGCCGTGTGCCAAAAGACGAGGAGGAGAACCATGGATTTTATCAAAGAAAAAATCAGGGTCGCGGCCGAAAAGCTGGCAGAACTGATGGATACACCGCTTGCGGAGCCGGACTTTACCTATCTGCACTGTGACGCCTATAAGACGGGCAGCACGCCGCCGGCGGTCAATACAGATTGGAAAACATTTGAAAAAGGACAGCGCTTTTGCGGCGTTGACACGCATTACTGGCTGCATTTCAGTCTGCCGGCAACGCCGAAGAAGGCCTATAAAAAACTTTATTTCGGTATGAAGACCGGCCGCGAGGGGCAGTGGGACGCATGCAATCCGCAGGGGCTTGTCTACATTGACGGCAGGGCTGTTCAGGCGCTTGACGTCAACCATACTTCCCTGCTGCTGGAATTTGACCGTCCCTACGAGATCGATATTTATTTTTATACCGGAATGCAAGAGGGGTGCTTTGACGTAATCCCAAGCCTCTTTTTGCGTGACGATGCGATTTGTCAGCTCTATTATGATCTTAAAGTTCCGTATGATACCCTGTGCATCATTGATGAAAAGTCCTATGACTATATCAAAATGCGTGACTGCCTGGATAAGGCGCTTTTGCGCCTTGATCTCCGCGACTTTTATTCCGGGGACTTTTATGAGAGCATCGAGATGACGCGCGCTTATCTCAAAGAGGAATTTTATGAAAAGCTTTGCGGTCACAGTGACGGCATCATCAGCTGCATCGGACATACTCATATCGATGTTGCCTGGCTGTGGACGGTGGCGCAGACCAGAGAAAAGGCGGAGCGCAGCTTTGCAACCGTGCTGAATCTGATGCGGCAGTACCCGGAATACAAGTTTATGTCCAGTCAGCCGCAGCTGTATCAGCACGTCAAGGAGGCCAACCCGGATTTGTACCGGCAGATCAAGGAGCGTGTGACGGAGGGGCGCTGGGAGGTCGAGGGCGCGATGTGGCTGGAGGCCGACTGTAACCTGACCGGCGGCGAGAGCCTGGTGCGCCAGATCCTTTACGGAAAGCGGTTTATGAAAGAGGAATTCGGCGTAGAGAGCCGGATGCTCTGGCTGCCGGACGTGTTCGGCTATAATGCCGCACTGCCGCAGATCCTCAGAAAGAGCGGTGTTGATCGGTTCTTTACCTCCAAGATTGCCTGGAACGAGACAGATACCATGCCGCATGATATCTTTTTGTGGAAGGGACTTGACGGCACCGAGATCTTCACTTCGTTTATCGAAAGCTATGTCGGTATGCTGCAGCCGGATTATGTGCTGAAGAGAACCTGGGAGATTTTTAAGGACAAGAGCCTGTCGGATCGCTCCCTTTTGACCTTTGGCTACGGCGACGGCGGCGGCGGAGCTACCGCTGAGATGCTGGAGAACTACCGCAGAATGCAGTACGGAATTCCGGGACTTCCGAAATTGGAGATGGAGACGGCAACCGCCTATTACGATAAGATCGAGGCAGACTTTTACCGCAATACCAAGGAGCTGCGCCGTACGCCCAAGTGGGACGGAGAGCTTTATTTGGAGATGCACCGCGGCACCTATACCTCGATTGCCAAAAATAAGCGGAATAACCGCAAGAGCGAGCTGCTCTATCAGGAGGCAGAAACCCTGTCGGTTACCGATATGGTAATCAACCGCGGAACCTACGACAGCGAGACCCTGCACAAAAACCAGCTGAATATTCTGCTCAATCAGTTCCATGATATCATCCCCGGTTCCTCAATCAAAGAGGTTTATGATGTCACCGATGTTGAATACGCGCGGATTTTGAAGGAAGGCCGTGCCATCGTGGACGAAAAGCTGGACGCCATCGCAAAAAATCTTGCGACCGACGGCGGCATTTTGGTATACAATCCCACCGCCTACACCCGTTCGGACTATGTGCGCGTAAACGGAAAGACGTACCATGCAGAGGACGTTCCGGCGCACGGCTATCGAGTGATTGCAGATTTACCGACCGCGCGGACAAGCAAAGTGGGCGATCACTGTATCGAAAACGACCGGCTGCGTGTTTTGTTTGATAAAAGCTATCAGATCGTGTCGGTCTATGACAAAGAGGCAGACCGTGAGGTCATCGCTGACGGTACGGCGGCAAACCGGCTGGAGGTCTATGAGGATTATCCCAGAACCTTTGACGCATGGGAGATTACCGACTACTATAAACAAAAGATGTGGCTTTGCGACGATGTCAGCGAGGTAACGCCGATCGAAAACGGCTACCGCGTTGTCAGAAAGTATCAAAAATCCACCATTTGTCAGGATATCGTGTTAAAGCCGGAATCAAAGCGCATCGATTTCGTGACCGAGGTGGATTGGCAGGAGGATCACGTTCTTCTTAAAGCGGCGTTTCCGCTGGATATCCGCACCACCGAGGCAACCTATGAGGTGCAGTTCGGCCACCTTGCGCGGCCGACGCATCAAAATACCTCATGGGATGCGGCAAAGTTTGAGGTATGCGGCCATAAATGGGGCGATCTGTCCGAAACCGGCTACGGCGTGAGTCTGCTCAATGACTGCAAGTACGGTTATAGCGCCGAAGAGAATGTACTGAGCCTGTCGCTGCTCAAGGCAGCAACCTATCCCAATCCCGATGCCGACCGGGGCAAGCATACGTTTACCTATGCGCTTTATCCGCATATCGGCGGCTTGACCCAGGGCGGCACCGTTCAGGAGGGGTATCATCTTAATATGCCGCTTGAGGCCATGGCGGTTTCGGCATCGAACGGCAGTCTGCCGGCGGTGTACTCGCTGGTTTCCTGCGATGCCGAAAACATCTGTGTAGAGACCGTGAAAAAGGCGGAGGATGACGATAGTATTATTGTGCGGCTATACGACAGCTATAACCAAAAATCCCGTCCGACCCTGACCTTTGGCTTTGATTTTCAGGAGGCGTACCTCTGCAATCTGATGGAGGAAAACGAGAAAAAGCTGGAATTTGACGGCAGAAAACTTCAGCTGCCGGTACAGAATTTTGAAATCGTCACCATCAAACTGGTGCGTTAGTTTATAAAATATTGGTGCCAAAGCGCCCGTCCGAGAAATTCGGACGGGCGTTTTTTCGTACAAAGCAGGCAAAAGAATAAAATTTCCACCTTTTCCTGTTTTTTTCACTTGCACCGAGTTGATTCGGGCGTTATGATGAAAAAAAGAAAAAAATAAAAAGGAATGAAATCATGAAAAAACAAGGATGGCTCTTTCTGATTTTTATCATTTTTCTGCTTTGTCCGCCGTGTCGGTTCAGCCACGCCGCGGCGGCGCAAAACGCCGTCTATGTGGTGCGTATGAACGATAAAGCCATGATCGAAAAAGACGGCGTGGCCGCGGCCAGCAGCCTGCGGCGCAAGACCTCGCTTTATGCCGCAAAATGGGACAAGCATACGAAAAACCAGGCCGATGGAAAGACGCTGACCTTTCCGATTTCGGAAAACTTAAACTGGACGCAGTATCAAAGCATCAATTTTTGGGTGTATTCCGAAAAAAAGACGGACGCATCCATTGCGGTCTATCTGGAAAACACCCAAAACGGCAGCAAACCGTGGCGGTATCAGTACAGTCACTTTAAAGCAGACTTTAAGGGCTGGAAGAAAATCAGCATTGACCTTGCCGATATGAATCCGGTGCGCTTTGGCAGCATGAAGGGCATCGATCGGATCGGCTTTTCGGCCTACGGCTGGGATTGCGTGCCAAATGCCGAAACCGTGCTGTATATCGACGATATCTATCTTGTGCCGATTGCGGGCGATGACCGTATGCCTGAGACGAAAGCGGACTTTCAGGCGCTGAAGGATAGCCTGAAATCCTATCTCATCGGAAACGGTACGGCGGGTCAGCGGCCGGAGGAGACGGCACGTATCGCGGCCATTGACCGCCGCTGCAAAGAGCTGCTTGGCAGCATGGCAGAATCGGAGGATGCGCCCTCCCTCTGGGGAAACAGCGTGCCGCACAGTACCGCCGCGCTTTCGACCGATTACACCAATCTTTATACCATGGCACAGGCTTATGCGTCACCGCGTTCTTCCTATTATAAAGACGCCGCTTTGGGAGAGCGGCTGCGGTTCGGGCTTTCCTGGATGCATACGCATCGATACGGTGAGGCAGAGTGGAGAGAGGAGGGCTGGTACACCGCAGTGACGGCCGATAACTGGTGGGACTGGACGATCGGTGCGCCGACCGCGCTGGTTCATACGCTGGCCGTCACGGACGGTCTTGTGCCGCAGGAGGAGCGGCAGCAATACCTTGCCGATATCTCCCGTTTTGTGCCCCAGGCCGGCATGAACGACTCCAATAAGGCGTGTATCACCTATGTGGTGATTGCCTCTGCCATTTTGGCGGAAGATGCCGTGCGGTTTGCAAGCGGCTATGATGCGGCGCAGCGATTGTTTTATCACACGGATCGGGATGTGCGTTACAGCACCGGGATGCAGGAGGGGTTTTACAGTGACGGCAGCTATCTCTTTCACGGACGGCACCCCATGAACGGCACCTACGGACTGGAACACTACAAATCCCTGGCGTCCCTTGCGGTGATTCTGGATCGGGGCGGCTGCGGCTTTTTGGGTGAGCAGCTTGCGATGGCAAAGGAATGGTTTGAAAACGCTTTCTTGCCGCTTTGCCATGACGGCGCGATCATGAGCATCGTACGGGGGCGTTATCCGGGCATGGAACGGGAGTCGGGGACGACGCTTGCCGGTGCGCTGGCGGATTTTTCCGCTGCATTGCCGGAAAATGATGCCGCAAAAATCAAGGCGTACTTAAAGGAACTGATGCAAAGCAAAGCGGTTTTGACCGAAAACTTAAACGGCAGTCAAAGCGAAACACTGCTTCAAATCGCCGATGATGAAACCCTGCCGCCATGGCAGAAACAGCGCGGCGTTACGGTTTATCCCTTTATGGATCGGGCGGTATGGCACGGCGATGGGTTTTCGGCCGGGCTTGCCATGTCCTCGTCTCGGATTTACAATTACGAATCGATCAGCGGCTGCAACCAAAACGGATGGTACATGGGGGATGGCATGCTCCTTTACTATCAGGACGGGTTTTCGGGGTACGATGCCGATTATTGGAAGAGCGCCAACCCCTATCGCCGGCCGGGAACAACGGTGGACGAACAACAGCGGGAGCTTGTCAGTATTCCGAATGCCAATGCCTATTTAAGCGGCAAGGATTTTGTCGGCGGCGTCTCCTTAGACGGAAAGTATGCCGTCTGCGCAATGGCGCTGGAATCCTTCCATTCCGAGGGCGGCGGCAAGCTGTATCAAAAGACCGTATCGCTGGTGCGGCAGAGCACCGTATATCACCTGACCGGTGATGATGTGATTCGGATTCTTCCCGGTGAGGGAGAAAAGCGGACAGACTATCGGGTGGCGGATCAGAACGAAACCTTTGCGGATGCGTCCTATGCGCTCTATCCCGAAAACCGCGGCGTGTCGGTGGATGCGTACGGAACCGTCACCGTTTCGCCAAAGAGTGAGGACGGCACCTATCTTTTGATTGCCACTATCGGCGAGCGCCGCCTGAAAAAGCAGATCAGGGTCATGCGCGACCGCTTTACGGTAAACGGCAGAGAAGAGGTTGCGGCCTCCGCTTTCGGGACGGTTATGGCAGAATACCGGGTGGAAAACCGCGATGTGGTTTATCAGATCAGCCCCGAAGGACAGGGCGCCTGCATCAGCACGGACGGCATTTTGCGTGTGCTGCCGAACGCGGTGCCGGGAGAGTTTACCGTATACGCCCGGTGGCTGGAGGACGCCGCCTTTTACGGCACCAAAACGGTCACTGTGTCGGCAAAGAGCGACCGCGGCGGCATTTTTGCCGATGCGGACGGCTTTGTGGTTTACGGCGCGCCGGATACTTCGTATTCGGTGGCGTTGTCCTACGCTGCAGACTTTCGGCCAAAGAGCTTTACATCGGCCGGTACGGCAGATATAAAAACCGATGCGGACGGCATGGCAAGAATTGCAGCGCCTGCGATGGGTGATGGCCTGTATCGGGCAAGTCTTGAAGAAAGCACGGCGTTTTTCGCATTGGGTGCGGACGTTTTGCTGCGCGGCGACATCAGCGGTGATGCGTTCTATGCCGCGCTCAGTAACTGCTGCGGCTTTTCGTACGCGGAGATGGCGGCGCTGAAAGAAAAAGCGGCGGCGCTCTCCGATCCTACGCGTGCGGCAGCCATGTGCGGCGGAGATCCGGCGCATTATCCGGCGGCGGTTCTGCTTTGGTCTTATTTGGAATCAAATCGGCGTGCCGACGATGCGGCGCTAAATGCGCTGAGCGCGGCGATTGCCAAAATCGGCCTTGATCCTGCGCCGATTGCGCTTGCCAATGCTGCGTACCGCACCGATCTGGTTCTGCAATCGGCGGCAGCGGCACCGTATGGAAACCAAGCAACGATGCCACAGCCTATGTGACCTATACGGCAGACCGTAACGTCAACTGGTCCATCAATGATCCCAATTCTGTCATTGATGCGGACGGAAGACTTTATTTAAACAAAAATTCGGCATCGTCCATCACGGTGACGGCGGTCGATCAGGCAGATAGCAAGGTCACCGGCAGCCGTACCGTCACGGTGAAAAACGGATATTTTGAGGACGCCGAGGGAGAGGCGCCGGCAAGCAATGTCTTGTTAAACGGCAACGTACAGGAAAAAGACGGACAAAAAATTCTCTCCTTCTGGGGCAATTCCAGCGCGTTGGAGCTGGACAACGCGCTCAGCGCGGAAAACCGCGTTGAGGCAAGCGGCATCGTAACGGTGGAATATGACGCGCTCTGCGCAGGCAGCTTTGCAAGCAGCGCGCAAAGATTTTTAGATATCGGCAAGCGTACCGGAGATTACGGCAACTATGTAAAGCTTGGCTTTACCATGGCAGAGGACGGAAAAACCTGTAATATTACCGATCAGAACGGCACTGCGCGCGGAACCATGGACACCACCATCTGGAATAAGATCAAGCTGGAGCTGAACTTTATCGATAACACCTTTGATCTGTCTGTCCGCGGCAAAAAGATTGCGACAGGTCTTCCCTTTGACGGAACGCCGGGCGGCATCGGAAAGCTCTGGATTTCCAACATGTCGGTCGATAATCTCGCGATTTACAGCGGTGTGGAGGGCGTTAAGACCGAGGAGAACCTCAAGCTGGTAACCCCGTCCGTATACGGCGATTACGATCAGGTCGATGCCAAATTGTTCGTAAAGGACGGCGCAGGCAAGAACTATGCGGTTGCGATCGCAAGGTATGATAAGACCACCAATGCGCTGCTTTCGGTTGATATTACGTCTGCGGCTGTGACCGGCGAGGGCATGGTGTGTGCGTCCTTAAAGAATACCGGCCTAAAGGAAGATACCTATATCAAGGTTATGGTGCTTGACGGATTTGACACGCTGATTCCGTACATGGAGGCAGTGCCGGTTAATCCGGCATCTTAAAAGATGCGCTGAGGGAGGACAGTTATTGTGCAGATTGCAGTGGTAGGAACGGGAATCATCGGTATGGATCATCTTGCGGCGATTGCCGATTTAGAGGATTTTACACTGTGCGCGGTTTGCGACATCAATGAGGAGAAGGCAAGGCAGGTTGCCGTGCAGTACGGGGTGCCGTACTGCACGGATTATGAAAAAATCGTCCGCACTGCAGAACCGGACGCGGTGATTTTAAACCTGCCGCACTTTCTGCATGCGCCTGCGGCGGAATATTTTTTAAACTGCGGAGTGCATGTACTGGTGGAAAAACCGATGGCAAACACGGCGGCAGAGTGTGATAAAATGATCGCGGCGGCGAAAAGCCACCGCAAGGTTTTGGCTGTCGGGCATATTCAGCGGTTTTATCTGGTAAACCAAGCGGTAAAGCAGGCCGCAGACTCCAAAAAGCTGGGGCGGCTTTTGATGATGAACGAGAGACGCAGCATCCGTTATTTTACGGAAAACCGGCCGAAATGGTTCTTTGACCGGCAAAGGGCCGGCGGCGGTATCATCATGAACTACGGCGTCCACGCCATTGACAAGATGTTCTATCTTGCAGGAATCACGAACGCCGCAGTGTCCGCGGCCTACGGCAATGCGCCGGGATATGAGGTTGAGGGACACGCGCAGCTGTTCTTTCACACCCCGGACGGGTTTTCGGCTGCGGTAAGCTTTAACGGCTATACGCCGAGCGGATATGACGTCTTATATTCCTTTGAAAAGAGGACGCTGCGCGTTAGCGGCACGCGTGTGACCGATTATACGCCGGACGGAAAGGAAACCGTTTTGCTGGACGGCGAGGATCAAAAGCATATGCATCGGCAGCTGATTGAATTTAAAAAGCTGACGGAGGGAAAACCGTCTGAGATGCCGACCGCCGAATACGGAAGATCGGTCATGCGGCTGATCGACAAAATCTACTGCGGTCGGGAGTGAGCAGAGATGAAAAAGAGATGGAAAATCGGCATTATCGGGACGGACGGGCGCATACGCAGTATGCGCTTGCCTGCCTGAAAAAGGGAGTCCCGGTCTTTGTGGACAAGCCGCTTTGCTGCAGCGTGCAGGAGGCGGAGGAAATCGCGGACGCGGCAGAAAAAAATCATACGGTACTGGTTTCGGGCAGCGCGGGTTCGTTTTCGCCGGCGGTTGCCGCCGTGAGGGAGGAAATCTGAAAAAAAGGCGCGCCAAGCGCCGGGTATCTGTCGTTTCCGCTGAACGATCAGCCGAAGTACGGCGGTATTCATTTTTATACGCACCATCTTTTGTGTGCGGCTTATGCCGCCTTTGGTGAAGAAATCCGTTCGGTGACGGCGCATCGTGTGGGAGAGAATGCGGCCGTGATCGCAAAGTACAAAACGTTTCCGCTTATCATGAATTTTGCCGCAAACTACGGCGGACTGCATATCGGCGCCTACTTTAAAGACGGTACGGCAACCATGCAGGGGATGTCGCTTTTTGAGACGCCAAGGCTGCAGCTGGAATATTTTATAAAGGTGTTATCCGGCGCGGCGGCGCCGCAAAGCCGCACAGAACTGCTCTGGCCGGTCAGGGTCAGCTGCGCCATTGAGCAATCGCTAAAGTGCGGACGGGAAATCAAAGTACAGCCATAAAGGGCGGCCGCCGCCCTTTTATTTTTGCATATAATTTTTAAACTTGCCTTGATATAAAAAATTCAGTATCATAAAAACAAAGCCCCAAAAAGAGAGGAAGAAAACGCAATGCAGAATTTTCATACCGTAAAGGATCTTATTTTTTCGATGACGGGATGCACCTACGCCGGAGAAATCAACTTTGTTAACTCCGAAGGCGTCTATGCGAAATATGACGGAACAAGCGCTAAAGTTGGCGGCTGCGATACGGCGGCCGTGTGCCGCGCGCTGACCGAGTTTTCCGCACACTTTTTAAAGGGAGAGAATGCCTTTTGCATCAAGCGGGAGCGTGCTTTCCGGCGCTGCGGCGTTATGCTGGATCTCAGCCGTGACGGCGCAATGCGCGTTGATAAAATCAAAGAGTATATCCGCGCAATCGCGGCGTTGGGACTCAATGTTTTGATGCTTTATTTAGAGGATTTGTATCCGCTGGAGGGGTATTCCTACTTTGGGTATCAGCGCGGCGCCTATACGGCGGAAGAACTTCGGGAAATCGATGATTACGCAGCGATGTTTGGGATTGAAACGGTGCCGTGCATCCAGACCTTAGGACATATGGAGCGGTATCTTGCCTGGGCGGAATCCGCGCCGGTTCGCGACACGCCGTCTACTTTGCTGCCGGACGCGGAAGAGACCTATCGGTTTATCGAGGACTGCATTCGTTCGGTTTCTGCGTGCTTTCGGTCGCCTTACCTTCATATCGGCATGGACGAGGCGCTGGGAATCGGCACGGGCGTCTATTTTAAGCAGCATGCCAAGGAGGGGATCAATCAGACCGAGGTGTTTTTGCGGCATTTAAACCGCGTCTGCGCCATTGCCAAACAGTACGGCCGCCGGGTCATGATCTGGAGCGATCTGTTCTTTTCCATGGAAGATCGGGGGCAGCACGGCAACTATGATGAGGCGATCGTTTTGTCGGAAGAGACCCTCGGCAAGGTGCCGGATCTGGTGCCGGTTTACTGGTATTATTCCAGCAAGCGGAAGGAGAAGTATGCGGCGCTTTTAAAGGAGCATCGCAAGATGAGCCGTGAAATTGCCTTTGCCGGTGCCGGCTGGAGCTTTGAAACCTTTGCGCCCAATACGGAGTTTGCGTGGGAGTGCAATGCAGCGGCGCTGGCGGCCTGCCGCGAGGATCGGACGGATTGGGTGATTAACACGCTGTGGGGAGACAGCGGCAGCGAGTGTTCGCCCTTTCTGTGCATGCCGACCAACGCACTGTATGCGGAGCTCTTTTACAGCGGCCGGGCAGATGCCGATGAGGCGTACGCCTGGGAGATTGCGGCACTGATCAGCGGCTGCAGCAAAGAAGAATCGCTGCTGATGAGCGAGCTTAGTCTGCATCAGTTTGGCGAGGTAAAGGCGGCGCGGCGGCTGCTGCGAAAGGACGTGCTGAATGTTCCGCAGTTTTGTATCGAGGGCGGCGCGAACAGTATGGTGCTGCCGTCGGTGACCGAACAGGAGATCGTTGTGCGTTACCGTGCGGCGGCCAAAAAGCTGGAGGAAAGAGCGAAAAAGAACCCAAGGTGGGCGGAGCGTTTTCGCCTGATTGCGGCGGTGATGCAGGCGGCGGCGGATAAGTGCATTGTCTATACCGATTTGCAAAAGGCATATCAGGACGGTGACCGGGATAAGCTGACATATTTTGCGGAGGAGATTTTTCCGCGGTTAAAGGCGGAATATCAGACCATGCAGAAGCTGCACGAAAAACTTTACCTTGCGGAAAACAAGGCGTTCGGCTGGGGCTGGAGCTGTCTGCTCTACGGGCAGCAGCTTGTGCGGATCGATTATGCAAT
>URTH01000033.1 GCA_900550775.1 uncultured Eubacteriales bacterium
ATATTCGTCCGACGTCCACCAAACCGTATCCTTGGAATTTTCATCCATAACAATAAACTTATCTTTCGGAGAGCGGCCGGTGTATACACCCGTCATGACATTTACCGCACCCAGTTCGCTGACCTGACCCTTTTCATAGCCCTCCAGCGTCGGTTTGGTCTCTTCCTCAAACAATACGTCATAGGAAGGATTGTACACGATTTCTGTCGTTCCGCAAATCCCGTACTTGCTCAAATTGATTTCAGCCATTTTTTCTACCTCTCTTTTTCTCTTTTCTTAAAATCGTACTTATCTTTTATTATAATTGATTTTTTTCAAAAAAGCAATAGCTTTCCTCATAGTTTTTCCTATGGAACCATCCTAAGATTTTTGTCATTCTCTACAAAAAAAGCGTGCGCTTGACTTTTTCCGTTCTTATCATTATAATATTTCCGCAAGTATATGTAAAATCTATATTTTATATTACCATCATATCATTTTGGTATTAAGGAGCGTTTTTTATGATGAACATCAGCTACGATTACTACCGCGTATTTTATTATGTTGCAAAATACAAAAAAATTACGCAGGCCTCCAGGGTTTTGCTCAGCAATCAGCCCAACATCACGCGCACCATTAAACTGCTGGAAAGCGCGCTGGGCTGCACGCTGTTTGTACGGAGCAACCGCGGCGTCACACTGACGCCGGAGGGCAAAAAGCTTTATGACCACGTAAAAATCGCCTTTGACCAAATCCAATCTGCCGAGGAAGAGCTTTCGCTGCAAAAAACGCTGCAAAGCGGCATGATCTCCATCGGCGCGAGCGAAGTCGCACTGCACGGACTTTTGCTGCCGGTACTCAAAACCTACCGCACACTCTATCCCGGCGTTCATATCCACATCACCAACCACTCCACACCGCAGGCAATCGCGGCGCTCTCCGGCGGCATGGTTGATCTGGCACTGGTTACCACACCGACGGTCAAATCCTCAAACCTCTCCGAAACCAAAATCTGTCCCATCCGCGAGGTGGCGGCCTGCTCCAAAGCCTTTTCGCAGCTGACCGGCCGCAAGGTCAGTCTGAAAGAGCTGTCGGACTATCCGCTGATCTCTCTGGGCTCCCACACCAAAACCTACGAGTTTTATTCCGACTTTTTTGCGGCAAACGGCGTTCCGTTTACGCCGGACATTGCCGCCGCAACCGCGGATCAGATTCTGCCGATGATCCAGTCGGATCTCGGCATCGGCTTTGTTCCCGTGCGCTTTTTGCAAAACAGCAGCGGCGTCAGCATCATTGATCTGAAAGAGCATATCCCCGACCGTCACATCTGCCTGATTCAGCGCAGAGACCACAGTCTCAGCATCGCGGCAAAGGAACTGGAGCGGCTCTTGCTGCAGCGCGGCCGACTGCAAACAAAGACGGAATGACAAAGCCGCCGGGATCGGGCGGTTCATTTGCATTCTCTCTGATTTTTCTGACGTTTTCAAAATATCTCACCGTTTTGGCTTTGTTTATGATATAATACATGTGGTAACTTTTATCTACGAGGTGAAATCATGAAACAAAGACCCCTGCTTTCTATTCTTCTATGTCTTTTTTTACTGTGCGGACTTTGCGGCTGCAATCCGATTTCGGACAGTCCTGCCGGCCATTTTTCGGACGCGGCTTCTTCCTATGCTGACGGTCTTACGGTTGATTATATCGATGTCGGCCAGGGCGATGCCGCCCTGGTGCGCTGCGGCGATCAGGCCATGCTGATTGATGGCGGAAGTCCTAAGGCCAGCAGCATCATCTATACTTATTTGGAAAAGCAAAACGTCCGCCGCCTTGACTATATTCTTGCATCACACGCGGACAGCGACCATATCGGCGGCCTTTTGTCGCCGCTTTCCACCATGCCGGTCGATCATGTCCTGATCCCGAAAACCGCGTCAGACAGTAAAACCTATCAGTCCTTTTTGTCAAAGACGAAGGAAAAGGGAATTTCCCTTACCCACCCAAAATCCGGCGACAGCTTTATGCTCGGCGACAGCACTGTTTTCATTCTCGGCCCCATCACCGAAGATCCGGACGATCGCAACAACGGCTCCATTGTCGCAAAAATCTGCTACGGGCAGACCTCATTTCTCTTTACCGGCGATGCCGAACGAAAAGAAGAACAGGAACTGCTGGACGCCGGCTTTGACCTTTCGGCAACCGTGCTAAAGGTCGGACATCACGGCAGCAAAAATTCCACCACCTATCCGTTTTTGCGTGCGGTGATGCCAAAATACGCCGTCATTTCCGTCGGCGACAACAGCTACGGACACCCGACCGAGGCGGCGCTGAGCCGGCTCCGCGATGCGGACAGTACGGTACTTCGCACCGATCTTGACGGCGATATCATCATCAAAAGCGACGGCACCGCCGTTACCGTTACCACAAAAAAGCACCGCTGAAATACCGTCATCATTCACTATTTTGACAAATTATCGGGCGCATACGCCCGAGGTCCCATCTAAAAATTCGGGAGGAAATCTTCATGCCGCAAAAAGATCCACTTTCACTGATTGGTTTTCAAAAAGACGCTCCGGCCGCACCGCAGGACATCGACCGCCTCCTTGCGCAAAATCAGGTAACGGCGGCCTATGGCCTGACGCTGAGCCGTGCACAGGCGATCTCTCTGCTCCAATCGCATCACCGTGCTTTAAACCGCGCCGGCCGCCTTTCCTTTGGCGGCGGCATCCTGGATCCGATGATCGCGCTCTTTCATGCATCGCCCTACCTCACAAAGGACAACTACGCCGAAACCCTGGCAGAGCTGGTCAGCCTGTTTTATGACTTTAAAAACGAAACCATGGATTTGGTATCGGACGACGCGCTGCTTGATTGGATGAAATCGGCGTTTGACGGCGGCTGTGCCGGTTCAATCACCCTTTTAGCCCAGACGCTGGACGCGCTTTCGCGGCATATCCGCAGCGGAAAGCCGCTTGATACCTTTCCGCTTTCTTCAATCCAAGGAGGTACGCAATTTTGAACATAGAAAACACACTGTCACCGATCAAAGCCGACAATCCCGACGCCGCCCAATACGCGATGGCGCTGCTCAACGCGCCGCAGCTTACACAAAACGATACCGTCCGAATCCGGTCGGAACTGCTCGCCCTGCTGGCCGCGCTTTCCGAAAAGCGCATGTGCGGAGAAAGCCGCTCCATTCCGCAGGAGACCGCAAAAACGCTGATGGAATCGGCACTGTATTGCATCGGCACATACCTGTCCTCCGTCTCGCAGGAGGAAGCCGCAGCGGCTCTGAAAAGCGAATCGGTACAGGCGCTTTATGCAGAGGGGCTTTCCCTGATCCAAAAGAAAATGCTTGCCGCCCGGAAAATCCAAACGCGGATTTTACATCATCTGTTTTCTACGCCAAATGTCTATTACCGCCAAACGGTGCAGGACGGCATCAACGGTTTTTTTAAACTTTACCGTCCGCAGTTTGCTGCACACGAAACCCATATCACCGCCGATTATCCGCTCTGTCTTGCGCGGCCGGCGGAAAGCGGAATTACATTCATTTTGAAGTATCTTCGCTATTTTGAGGCCGAAAACGACTTTTGCTCCCTCTTTTCGGCAAAGTCTGTCCACCACCTGCTCTGCAGCGTCAGCATGGACTACCGCAGCTGCCCCATCAATCTGTTTGAACCGGTTTTCTATGCCGCAGCCGGTCTTTTGCTGCAAAACCGCGACCCCGATGCACTGAATCTCTGTAAAGATGACCTTCGCGCACTGACCCGTCTCTTTGCGGATAAGACGGCGGCGCAAATCACACTTCTTTTAAAAGACGTCCTTCGCCCATGGCTGAAACGCACACCGCTTTCGCCCTACTGCATCACCTACGTCGAGGCCTGTCTGCCAAAGCTTGCGGCCGGCATTGCAAACGCCACCGAAAACCGACTGCTCTCCACGGTATTTCTGATTCCGACCGATCCTGAAAAAAGGGCAAACATCACCATAACCTACGGAGACCGTATGTCACCGTCCGCATACCGGGCACTGCTTCATAAGCTCCTCCTTTTGGACGGAAAGGAAAAAACGGATCAGATGCTCGGCGCGGTACATGCAATGGGTGATTTTTTGGATCTTCTCTCCGATATTACGCTGACCGAGGACGAGGACGCCTGCCTTGCAAACGCACTGCCGCCCCCTTTGTTTGCGGCCATGCTGGGACAGTTCCCGGACGCTGATCTGTGCAGCCGTGAGAGCGAACAAGCCTTCTGCCAATCCCTATGGGAGCGCTATCGGCACTTTGGCAAAGCGGAACGGGCAGCGATCGATTGGCTCACCGACGCCATAGAATGCGGCTCTCTCTCCGATTCTGTGTTTTAACATGTCCGCCCCGCGCTGCCCAAGCGGCACAGGGCGCCCACCCAATCCTGATCCGCAAAGACACGCACCATACCACGGCTTTTGCATAACCTAATGATAGATTTTAAAATAAGGAGCGTGGGACTTTATGGGTGTTGCAATTCTTGTTATTTTATCGTTTTTTGCGGTTTACGGAATGCTGCAGCTGCTTGCAAAGGGGCTGTTCTCCTCCCGTGCCAGATGCGGACTCTGGCCGGCCTGCGTCCACCGCGTGATCGGGGTCAAGGACTGTGAGGACTCGGTGGAGGGCATGGTGCGTTCACTGGCCTTGGAGGATGTGCGCGAGGAATTGATTGTGATCGACCTTGGTTCTAAAGACAAAACAATGGAAATTTTACAAAAGCTGGAGGACGAGTATGACTTTTTGCACGTCATGACTCCGGCGGAATACCAAAACTATATCATGGATTTGTTTCGGCATTGTATTGCCTAAGGCATAAGAGAGCAGCGCAAAAATAATTCTGTTTTGCCGCGCGAACCGTGCCTTACATATGTGCCAAGCGTTTGCCCTACGGATAACGAATATCAGGTTAAGAGAAATATGATTACGATTTATGCCGGCGCAGAACGGCGGAATGGAGCTTAAAATGAAAAACTACAAAATCCTTGTACAGTATGAGGGTACCCGTTACCACGGCTGGCAGCGGCAGGGCAATGCGGCCGACACCATCCAGGGAAAGCTGGAGGCGGTACTGTCACGCTTAGACGGCGCGCCGGTCGAGGTCATCGGCTCCGGCCGCACCGATGCCGGCACGCATGCGGCCGGGCAGGTGGCAAATTTTTATCTTTCCACCGAGCCGGAGCCCGATGCGGTCATGCAGTATTTAAATCAGTATCTGCCGGAGGATATCGGCGTGATCCAAATCCGCGAGGTACCGCTGCGGTTCCACAGCCGTCTCAATTCGATACGCAAGACCTATCAATACCGTTTAAAAGTCGGCAGCGTCCCCATGGTTTTTGACCGCCGTTACATGGCAAGCTATCCGGATTCTTTAGACGTTGCCGCAATGCGGAAGGCTGCAAAGCTGCTGCTCGGCCGCCACGACTTTTACAGTTTTTGCGCCAACAAAAGAATGAAAAAATCGACGGTACGCACCCTGTATCGGCTGGATATTGAAGAACACGAAAACGAGCTTCGGTTTGTGGTCTGCGGCAGCGGCTTTTTACATCATATGGTACGAATTTTGGTTGGTACGCTTTGCGAGGTCGGCGCCGGAAAGCGCCGCCCGGAGAGCATGCCGGCGCTGCTCCGGTGCCGCAACCGCGCCATGGCCGGCGAAACCATGCCGGCCGAGGGGCTGATGCTGATGCAGGTGGAATACGAAAAGGAACAGTGAGAAAAGCAGCCAGAAAATCCATAAACTTTACTAAAACACAAAAAATAGGATGGGAAAATCTTCCCACCCTATTTTCATGCACGGTTTATTTTGCGTATTCAATGGCGCGCAGTTCCCGGATAACATTGACCTTAATCTGACCGGGATATTCCATGCTGGATTCGATCTGCTTTGCCATTTCCTTTGCCATCAAGATGGTCTCGTCATCGTTGACAGCATCCGATTTTACCATGATACGAACCTCACGGCCGGCCTGGATTGCATACGAACGTTCCACACCCTTAAAGGAATTTGCGATTTCCTCCAGCTGCTCCAAACGTTTGATATACGATTCCAGATTTTCACGGCGGGCGCCGGGGCGTGCCGCGGAAATTCCGTCTGCGGCCTGTACCAGACATGCCTCAATCGTTTTCGGTTCAATATCGCCGTGGTGCGCCAAGATAGCGTGTACCACTTTTTCATTTTCCTTGTACTTTTTCGCAATATCGCCGCCGATGGTCACATGAGAGCCTTCTACCTCATGGTCAATCGCCTTACCGATATCGTGGAGCAGACCGGCACGCTTTGCAAGCGTCTCGTCCGCGCCGAGTTCACCGGCCATCAGACCGGCAAGGTGCGATACCTCAATGGAATGCTGCAGCACATTCTGCCCATAACTCGTCCGATACTTCAACCGGCCGAGCAGACGGATCAGTTCCGGGTGCAAGCCGTGTACATGCGTTTCAAATGCGGCACGCTCACCCTCCTGCTTGATGATATGATCCACTTCTTTGGTGGACTTTTCTACCATTTCTTCGATCCGGCCGGGGTGAATCCGTCCGTCTACAATCAGCTTTTCCAAAGAGCGGCGGGCAATCTCACGCCGTACCGGGTCAAACCCGGAAAGGATGACTGCCTCCGGCGTGTCGTCGATGATAAGATCGACCCCCGTCAGCGTTTCAATGGTGCGGATATTTCTGCCCTCACGGCCGATGATCCGTCCCTTCATCTCATCATTGGGGAGCGAAACCACCGAAACGGTCGTCTCGGTCACCTGATCCACCGCGCAGCGCTGAATGGCCCCGGTGATGATCTTTCTTGCACGCTCCTCGGATTCTTCCTTGGCCTGCGCTTCCACATTTTTAATCAGAACCGCCTTTTCGTGGGTGATATCCTCCTCCACCTGTTTGAGCAAATATTCCTTTGCCTGGGAGACGCTAAGCTCCGAAATCTTTTCCAGCTGCGCCAGCTGCAAGCCCTTCACACGGCTCACCTCTGCCTGGAGTTCTTCAATTTCGTTGGATTTTCGCTGGATTTGTTCTTCCTTGTTTTCCAGCATCTGCGTCTTTTTATCGATGGTATCTTCCTTTTGCTGTACTCTTCTCTCCTGACGCTGAAGGTCATTGCGGCGATCTTTGATTTCCTTGTCTAATTCACTTCTTAATTTATGTATTTCTTCTTTTGCTTCTAACAATTTTTCTTTTTTGATGTTTTCTGCGTCTTTTTCTGACTGACCCATTGCTGCATTGACAATCCGCTTTGCTTCCTCCTCGGCGCTCCCAATTTTCAGCTCGGCAAATTTTTTGCGGTAGGAATATCCGTATTTAAAACCGGCAAACGTGCCGATTACGGCAACCACGGCAAGAACAGCAATGATAATGATACTCATTGTGTTTATCACTAACACCCCCTAATTGGAAAAGTAGCACCCAAAAAATGGGTGCCCTATGACAATGTTTTCAGAACAAAATACATAGTATAAGACAAATCAAAGCGTAAAGCATAAATTTTTATAGAAGTCCGCCTTTTATTTTACACGCTATCCGCGAAAAAGTCAAGCCCTTTTTCGTCAATTCTTTCTGTCATGCACCGCCGCATGGCAGCGCGGCCAGGATCGCCTGCATCTCCGCCCCGCTGCACGCTTTATTGATCCGATCTCTGAGCGGCGCCGCGCCGCAAACTCCCTTTAAATACCAGGACATATGCTTGCGCGCCTCCTGAACGCCGCGGTGTTCTCCTTTGTACAAAACCAAAAGCCGCAAATGCCGCTTTGCCACGGAAATCCGCTCGGAAAGCGTTGGCATCTCCATCTCCTCCCCGGTTTTGAGATAGTGCAGAATCTGCCGGAAAATCCACGGATTTCCCTGTGCCGCACGGCCGACCATGATCCCATCGCAGCCGGTTTCCAAAAGCATTTTTTTTGCGGATTTTCCATCGGTAATATCCCCGTTTCCGATCACCGGGACGGAGACCGCCTCTTTCACCGCGCGAATGATATTCAAATCTGCCGTTCCGCTGTAAAACGCCGCACGGGTACGGCCGTGCACCGTAATCGCAGCGGCGCCGCTATCCTCCGCGATTTTTGCCATCTCCACCGCATTGATACTTCCATCGTCCCACCCGGCGCGAATCTTCACCGTAACCGGCACCGAAACGCTGCGGCAGACCGCACGGATGACCTCTCCGGCAAGCTTCGGCGACTTCATCATGGCGCAGCCGTCTCCGTTATTCACGATTTTCGGTGCGGGACACCCCATATTGATATCCAGCATACAAGCGCCGCTCTCCAGCGCGGCGGCCGCAATACCGCCCATGATTTCCGGGTCATGCCCAAAGATTTGCGCCGCAACCGGCTTTTCCTCCTCCGACACCGTAAGCAGCGCCTCGGTACGGGTGCTGTTATAATGCAGCCCCTTGCCGGAGACCATCTCCGTGTACATCAGCGCCGGTCCAAACGGTTTTGTGATCTCGCGGAAAGCCCGATCCGTAACGCCGGCCATCGGCGCCAGAAAAACATTGCTGCTTAAATGAATTGTTCCGATTTTCATAAAAAACTCCTTGCACTATATTCTGTCTCTATCCGGACTTTGCATACTTTCTTTATCTAACCACATTCCACCGGGAAAGTCAAGCGCCGGCTCTGCGCTTTCGCCATTTTCACCATTTTTCGCCTCCCGGCGTAACATTATTTTGTATTTTCGTACCTTTTTCGTACCTTTTATGAAAAAATGAAAAAAATTGTTGAAAATCCGCATGCAATGTGTTATGATATAAAAGCTGATTTCTTACTGCTTACTGCGAATGACAATTAAAAAGTAACGGATGAATTCAAGAACGGGAGGGGAAGTCAATGGAGAGTGCCAAAATTGCCGAAAACGAGACGGTTGCTCTTCCAATCGAACAAAAATATCCTCTGGAATGGGAACATATTGCCACAAGATTTGAAAAAGATCCGAACATTTCGCAAAAACCGCTGTATGATTGCGTGAAAAGAATATTTGATATTGTATGTTCATGCATAGCGCTGATCTTCTTTTCCTGGTTGTTTCTGCTTGTTGCAATTGCCATTAAAATAGAGGACGGCGGCCCGGTCTTTTACTCGCAGACCAGAGTCGGAAAAAACGGTAAGTTTTTTGTGATGCACAAATTTCGCTCCATGTATGTCGATGCCGACAGAATGAAGGCGCAGCTTTTGGAGCAGAACGAGATGAACGGTCCCACTTTTAAAATGGAACACGACCCAAGGGTAACCAGGGTCGGGCGTTTTATCCGCCGGACAAGCATTGATGAACTTCCGCAGCTGGTCAATATCCTGGAAGGCTCGATGAGTGTGGTAGGCCCCAGACCTCCTTTGGGCGCAGAGGTCATGCAATACGATGACTACGCGATGCGCAGACTTTCCGTCAAGCCGGGGCTGACCTGCTACTGGCAGTGCAGCGGACGGAGCAATATTGATTTTGACGAATGGATGTATCTTGATAACAAGTACATTGACGATCGCAGTCTGTGGACCGATATCAAAATGGTGTTCCGCACCATTCCGGCCGTATTAAAGGGTGAAGGATCCTGCTGATTCAGCACCGAAAACACTTGGGGGAGTAACGCAGTAATGGAGAAGAAAAATCTGTTAATCTACGCGCATTATTACATACCGGACACGGCCTCAACCGGCCAGATTTTAAGAGAACTGGCGGAGGGGCTTTCCGACCGCTTTCATGTGACGGTCATTTGCGTGGTGCCGAGCTATCTTGGCACCGTTGAAGAAAAATATAAAACAAAGAAGTATTATCTTGAGGACATTAACGGCGTCCGCGTGCTTCGGATCCGGGTGCCGGAATTTGATAAATCCAATAAAAAAAGTCGTATCAAAAACATCGTTTCCTACTTCTTCGGCGCGATCGGCGCAACCTTTCGGGTAGGAAAGACGGACTATGTTTACGCAATCTCGCAACCGCCTGTCCTCGGCGGTTTGCTTGGTGTATGCGGAAAATGGCTGAAACACGCCAAGTATATTTACAACATTCAGGACTTTAATCCGGAGCAGACTATGGCCGTTGGATATGTAAAAAATCCCATGATTTTAAAGGGCATGATGCTGCTTGACAAATTCAGCTGCAAGCATGCCGATAAGGTCATTGTGGTCGGCCGCGACATGGTGCAAACGCTTGAAAACCGATTTGCGAAAAAGCGCGTCCCTGCACACGCCTGGATTAACAACTGGATCGATGAAAAAGAAATTTATCCGCTGCCGCCCGATCATGAAAGGGTGGCGGCCTTTAAGGCGCGGTACGATCTTTCCGACGCTTTCGTCATAATGTATTCCGGAAACATCGGCCTCTATTACGACCTGGAAAATCTGATTCGGGTGATTGAAAAAATTCCGCAGTCCTTAAAGGCGCCGGACGGAAGGCGCGTTGTATTTGCCTTTGTCGGCGCAGGCTCCGTTTTAAACAAGCTGCTGGAATATAAAAACGCCCACAGCCTTGACAACGTTGTGTTTATCCCTTATCAGGACAAAGCCGACTTAATTTACTCGCTCAACGCCGGCGATGTCCACTGGTGCGTGAACGCAAAGGGGATTAAGGGCGTCAGTGTTCCCTCCAAATGCTATGGCATTATGAGTGCCGGAAAGCCGATTCTCGGCGTTTTGGAGGAAGGCTCGGAGGCGCGCTGCCTGATTGAGGAAACCGGGTGCGGCCGCTGCTGTACGCCCGGCGATTACGACGCCGTCGAACAGCAGATCCTTTGGTTTGCGGATCACGCCGCAGACGATACTCTGCACCGCATGGGCGAACAAGGCCGCCGCTACCTTGTCGGACATCTGACAAAGGATGTCTCTGTCCGCCGCTATGCAGAAGAAATTCTTTCCACCTCCTGACAAAACAGCCCGATGGCTGCTGCGTTTGATGATTTCATCACAAAGGAATGATACGATTGGCAAAAACTTTTTCCTGTACCGAAACGGAGTCGGCTGTGCTGGCGCTTTTGGCAGCCGCCTTCGGCAATACCGAATGTCTCGTCTTGTCACCGGAGACGGTGGACTGGTATGCGGTCTTTGAAGAACTGAAGGCACAGACCGTGGCAGGCGTTGCCTCGGATGTACTCTCTGTATACAAGGACTTCATTCCGCAGGAGCTCTATCAAAGCTGGGTTCTATACTCCGCACTGGTTGCAAAGAGCAGCTGCCGCATTTTATCCGCACAGGAGGGATTGTTTCACGTTCTCTCCAAGACGCATATCCCTGCCGCGGTCATGAAAGGCTCTGCCGCCGCGCGCTATTATCCGAATCCGCTGCTGCGCAACTGCGGAGACATCGACTTTTTGGTTTGCCAAAAGGACTTTGACCGCGCACATTCTCTGCTGAAAGAAAGCGGTTACGCCCTCGCTTTTCCGGAGGATCACACCGATTATCACATTACATTTGTCAAAGACCGCCTTTTCTATGAGCTGCACCGGGAGCCGGCCGGCATCGCACAAAATCCGTACGGCGATATGCTGCGCAGCCGCTACCGGGATGCGGCCGCCGAGGCGGAGGCTGCCTCCATTGACCGATACACCTTTTGGCAGCTGCCGCGGCTGGAAAACGGCCTTGTCCTTCTTTTGCACATTGCAAAGCACTTAGACGGCGGTCTCGGACTGCGCCAGCTTTGCGACTGGATGGCATTTGTAAAGGCGGAGCTGACCGATGCAGTCTACCAAAAAGAGTTTTTGCCGCTTCTTCGGGAAACCGGGCTGGAAACCCTGGCCTGCACAGCAGCGAAAACCTGCTGTCTCTACCTTGGCCTTACCGGCATTACCTGGTGTATGAGCGCCGACAATGAAACCTGCGCCGGTCTGATGCGCTTTGTTTTAAACAACGGAAACTTTGGAAAAAAAGACGCCAGCTCCAATCGGGCAGGCGCCGTCCTCGGTAAAACGCAGGACGCCCATCGGCCGTTTCTGATTCGTGCCTTCTCCCATCTTCAAAAGCTTGGCATGACCTACTGGGAACCGGCTAAGAAGTATCCGCCCCTTCGCTGCGTGGCCTGGGGCTACGTCCCTGTCCGTTATCTCGGCCGCATGCTGACCGGGAAAAGAAATCTCAAGGATACACGCCGGCTGATTTCTGCCATTGCAAACGATAAAAGCTTAAAAGAAAAACTCGCAGTTTTTACACTGCCGAAAAAGGAGATAAAAAAATGAAAAAAGCGTTAATCACGGGAATCACAGGTCAGGACGGCTCTTATCTTGCGGAGTTTTTGCTGGAAAAAGGCTACGAAGTGCACGGCATTGTCCGCCGCGCCTCCATTTCCAACACGGCAAGAATCGACCACTTATTGGAAAAGAACGCCATTACCCTGCACGACGGAGACCTTTCCGACTCCTCCTCTCTCATCCGCATTATCGGCGAGGTAAAGCCGGACGAAATCTATAATCTTGCCGCGCAGAGCCACGTACAGGTCAGCTTTGACGTGCCAGAATATTCCGGAGACGTGGACGCAATCGGTGTCCTCCGTGTTTTGGAGGCTGTGCGGATTTTGGGCCTTACCAAGACCTGCAAAATTTATCAGGCATCCACCTCGGAGCTTTACGGCAAGGTTGAGGAGGTTCCGCAAAACGAGTTGACGCCGTTTCACCCATACAGTCCCTATGCCGTTGCAAAGCAGTACGACTTTTGGATCACCAAGGAGTATCGGGAGGCCTATGGCATGTTTGCGGTCAACGGCATCTTGTTTAACCACGAATCCGAACGCCGCGGCGAAAACTTTGTCACCAGAAAGATTACCCTGGCTGCCGGCAGAATCGCGTGCGGTCTGCAGGATAAGCTGCAGCTCGGAAACCTGGATTCCCTGCGCGACTGGGGCTACGCAAAGGACTATGTGGAATGTATGTGGATGATTTTGCAGCATGATACGCCGGAGGATTTTGTTATCGCCACCGGTGAGCAGCACACCGTCCGCGATTTTACGCAAAAGGCGTTTGCCGCCTGCGGCATCAACCTCCGTTTTGAAGGAGAAGGTCTTTCGGAAAAAGGCATCGATACCGCAACCGGCAAGGTTTTGGTCGAGGTCAACGAGGCATGGTTCCGCCCCACCGATGTTGATAATCTTTGGGGCGATCCCACCAAGGCCAAAACGGTTTTGGGCTGGAACCCGCAAAAGACCAGCTATGAAGAACTGGTAAAAATCATGGCGACCCACGATCTGGCGCTTGCAAAACGCGAGGCGGCCGCAAGGGGAATTTTATAAAGAATTTTATGTTAACCTGATATTAGCAATCCGAGTCCAATTTTAAGAAGATTTTGGTGCGGAGAATGCAGTCGGGCTTGGCCCCCGGCAAAGACGGCAAATCAAAATTTTCCGAAATTACGCCAATTAAGGCAGGCCTGGATTACTCGTATCGGTTTAACCTAAAGAGGGGTTTTAAAAATGATGGATCAAAACGGAAAAATTTATGTTGCCGGTCATAAAGGCATGGTCGGCTCGGCCATTGTCCGCGCTTTAAAAAAGAACGGATATACCAATATCGTCACCCGCTCCCACCGGGAGATTGACCTGACCCGTCAGGATCAGGTGGAACGCTTTTTTGACGAGGAGGCGCCGGACTATGTATTCCTGGCCGCTGCGAAAGTCGGCGGCATTATCGCCAACAGCCGGCACCTGGCAGATTTTATGTACGAAAATATGATCTTAGAGATGAATGTCATTCATGAGGCATGGAAGCACAACTGCAAAAAACTGATGTTTTTGGGTTCTTCCTGCATCTATCCGAAGATGGCGCCGCAGCCGATGCCGGAGAGCTGCCTGCTCACCAGTTCGCTTGAACAAACCAAC
Organism: uncultured Eubacteriales bacterium; assembly: GCA_900550775.1. Classification (GTDB taxonomy): domain Bacteria; phylum Bacillota; class Clostridia; order Monoglobales; family Monoglobaceae; genus Ructibacterium. The sequence goes on from URTH01000033.1 coordinate 13,790, forward strand.
GAGGCATATGCGCTTGCAAAGATTTCCGGGCTGAAATACTGTGAATATTTAAACCGCCAGTACGGCACGGATTATATCAGCGTCATGCCGACAAATCTTTACGGCCCCAACGACAACTACCATCCGGAGCATTCCCACGTTCTTCCGGCGCTGATCCGCCGTTTCCATGAGGCGAAGGAGAGCGGTGCTGCAAGTGTAACCTGCTGGGGGGATGGTTCTCCGCTGCGTGAGTTTCTGTATGTGGATGACCTGGCAAATCTGTGTGTGTTCCTGATGAACAACTACTCAGGTAACGAGACTGTCAATGCCGGTACCGGTAAGGAACTGACTATTAAGGAGCTGACTGAGCTGGTTGCGAAGGTTGTAGGCTATAACGGTGAGTTCAAATGGGATCCTGATAAGCCAAATGGTACACCGCGTAAGCTTCTGGATGTTTCCAAGGCAACGAACCTTGGCTGGACGTATAAAACTGAGCTTGAGGATGGCATACGCCTTGCGTATGAGGACTTCCTGAATAATCCCATGCGCGCTGAACGCTGATCTTATTTTTACGAGGAGAAGATTATGAATATCATTTTGTTGTCCGGCGGTTCCGGAAAGCGTCTGTGGCCCCTTTCCAATGACATCCGTTCCAAACAGTTTATCAAGATTTTCAAAAAAGAGGACGGCACCTATGAGTCCATGG